>NZ_JBAKHL010000087.1:0-24446 GCF_036902715.1 Micromonospora sp. CPCC 205546 | reverse complement strand
GGCGGGGTGGCGGTGGCCGGGCCCGGCGCCCCGGCCAGCACGCCGAGGGCGGTCGCGAGCGCGACGGCCGCGGCGGCCGCCGCCCGGGGCCGTCGCCGCGACGACGCCGCGGGCAGCGAGGATCTGCTCATGGACATGATGTGACTCTTCTCGTGGTGGGACGGGTACGCCCGCACGGCGGGACCGCGCGGGCGACAGGAAACGCCGCTACGCGGCGTACACCTCGAGCTGGGACAGCTGCGCCGCCGGCCAGCCGGTGTTGCCCGTGACGCGGATCCGCACGTACCGCCCGGGCGTCGCCGGGACGGCGAGCGTCACCCGGTTGCCGGTGGCCGGATCGAAGACGTGGGCGGCGGGTGCGACGGGGACGCTCCAGGCGGTGCCGTCTGGGCTCGTCTCGACCGCGATCGTCTGGGTGCGTCGCTGCCAGGCGGCGGCGGGCGGGAGCCGCAGCACGACCTGTCCGACGGCGACGACGGAGCCGAGGTCGACCCGCACCCACTGCGGGAAGGCGTTGCCGGCGCTCTCCCAGTAGGTGTCGGCGTCGCCGTCCACGATGTTGGCGCAGCCGTAGGCCTGGACGTGGCTGCTCTCTGTCACCGGCCTGCCCCGGGCGAGGTCGGCGGCGCTCGCCGCGTACACCCCGACGCGGGCGAGCTGGGCCGCCAGCCAGGCGGTGTTGGCGGTGACGCCCACCCGGACGTGCCGGGCCGTGGTCGTCGCCACGGTGAGGGTCGCGGTGTTGCCGGTGGCGGGGTCGAACCGGACCCCGGCCGGCCCGGCGAGCGTGCGGAAGGTCGCGCCGTCGGTGCTGCCCAGCACCGTCAGCGTCTGGGTGCGCGCCGCCCAGCCGGCCGGCAGGCCCAGCACGATCCGGCCCACCGCGTGCGCCGCGCCGAGGTCGACCTGCCACCACTGGGGGAAGGCGCCGTTGGTGGACTCCCAGTAGCTGTTCGGATCGGCGTCGACGGCGTTGCCGGCGGCGAACGCGCCGTTCTGGCTGCTCGCCGACGCCGGCCGGCCCGCGGCGAGGTCGCCGCCGGGCGCCGGGGGGCCGCCGACGAGCGGCGGCGTCGGCCGTACGGGGGTCAGGGCGAGTTGGCCCTTGAACATCCGCCCGCCGTCGGCGGTGATCCGCAGGTAGTAGTCGGCGGAGCAGGCGGTGCCGTCCTCGTCCAACGCCCGGATGCCCGCCCCCGCCGGGGTGCTCGCCTGCGTCTCGCTGGTCTTGGCGATCTGGTTGCCCTCGTTGAACTCGTCGAACATGGAGACGTAGAGGCCCTGGGCGCCGAGCCGGGTCATGTTGTAGAGGTGCCGCCAGTAGAAGTCGCCGTGGCGGCGGTGCCCGGCCGACAGGTCGCCCGGCATCACGCAGGGCTGGTAGTCGATGCCGTGCGCCGCGCAGTCGGCCAGGTCGGGCACGTTGACGTTGGTGTGGAACCAGTCGAGCCCGTCGAGGGTGCCCGTGCGCCCGACCATCCACGGCGAGAGCATGTGGAACGCGTGGTAGACCTCGGAGAAGCCCGGCCGGGAGTCGTTGACGCCCTGGCGCCAGTACGTCGGCACGCCGCCGATGACGTAGCAGCCCCGGGCCTTGAACCAGTTGACGACGTCGAGGCAGGCGGCGGGGGCGAAGGGGCGGCCGTCGTCGTTGAAGCCGAAGCCCCAGACGCAGACCACCGGCCGGCCGTTCTGCCGCGCGTACGCCGGGGAGGCGGTGTGCGCGGACATCCGGTTCAGCCAGTCCTCCTTGATCTGGGACTGCATCGCCGTCCAGCCGGTGACGTCGTACATGACGTAGAACTTGCGGCCGTGCCGCTCGGCGGCGGCGCGGACCTTGACCGTCATGGCGTCGCGCGTCGGCCCCTCGTCGCCGAACGGGTTGAACCGCTGCAGGGCGGCCGTGTCGCAGCCGTGTTCCCGCATCCACCGGAAGTGGGTGTCGACGGTCTGCTCGTCGTAGGAGGAGAAGAGCCGTGCGGGCTGACCGTCGCCGAGGCGCGGGTACGCGGTGGTGTAGGCGTTGGCGTACTCCCGCATGTCCGGCCAGGAGACGATGGTGGTGTTGCCCGGCGACGGCGGCTGGAACCGGTCGCGGCTCCAGTGCCACCAGCCGCCGATGGGCGCGCCGTCACCGGGGCAGCTGAACCAGCCCTGGTAGCCGACCGAGACCTTCCCGACGACGTCGCCCGGCGGGCTGGCCGCGTACGCCGGGGCGCCCAGGGCCGACAGCAGGTCGGTGGGAGCGACGGCGGCGAGCGCCGAGCCCGCGGCGAGGGATCCGATGAGTCTCCGGCGTGACACCGCCATGGCCCTGCTCCCTCCGACCCGGGAAAGGTATCGGTGGCCATGGTGTCAGCAGTGGACTGTTCAATGCAAGAGTGGGATCGAGGAGCGAAAGAAACCGACTGTCAATGAAAACGGCGCGAGGTCCGTGGCGGAGGCGGGTCGGTGCGCGCCCGCCCCCGCCACGGGGTCATCCCCGCAGCAGCGGCAGCACCCGGCGGCCGAGCAGGTCCACCCCGCCCGCCGGGGTCAACCCGTGCGGGGTGCCGAACTCCACCCGGGTCGCCCCGGCGTCGAACACCGCCTCGGCCTGCGCCGCGACGTGCTCGGGAGTGCCGGAGAAGGCGAACAGGTCGAGCAGGTCCCCGCCGATCAGCGCGCCGGCGAGGTCGTGTTCCTGGCGGGCGACGTGCTGCTGGATGCGCGCCAGCAGCTCCGGGTCGATGTCGACGTTCGGGTCGAGCGCGGCGACCACGGCGAGGTACATGGCCACCTCCGTGCGGGCCACCCGACGGGCCAGGGCGCCGTCCTCGTCCACCACCGTCACGGCGCCGAGCACCACGCCGACCCCGGCCTCGGGCGCGGCGTCGTCCAGCCAGGCCCGCATCGTCTTGGCCATCGCCGGATTGGCCGACCCGCCCACCTTGACCTCTGAGGCGAACGCGGCCGCCGTACGGGCGGTCTGCTGGCCCCACGTACCCACCAGGACCGGCACGTCGGCGCGGACCGGGGCGTAGCGCAGGGCCGTGCCGGGGGCCACCGTGAACTCCCGGCCCTGGAAGCCCCCCTCGTCGCGCGACAGCAGCAGCCGGACCACGTCGACGGTCTCGGCGATGCGCCGCAGCGGCCGGGCCTGCGGGACCCCGACCTGGTCCAGCCAGGTGCCCCGGGCCAGCCCGAGGTAGGCCCGTCCGTCCGACGCCAGGTCCAGGGCCGCGACCTGCCCGGCGATCTCCACCGGATGCATGGTGAACGGGTTGAGACAGGCCGATCCGAGCCGGATGCGCCGGGTGTGCCGCGCGGCCACCAGCAGCGGGAAGAACGGCGGCTGGTACATCAGGTCACCGAAGACCGACAGCACGTCGAAGCCGTGCCCTTCGGCGAGCTCGGCCAGCGCCGCGTACTCGTCGGCGCTCTTGTCGGACTGGAGTCCGATGCCGACCAGTCGGCGTCCGTCGTCGGTGCTCACGTCAGTTCTCCAGTCGGGATCTGTCGCCGGGCGGTCCGCTCGATGCGCATGATCACCCGCTCGTCCGGGTCCGGGCAGGCCACGTGGCTGTCCCGGGCCAGCCAGTCCTCCGGCGGCAGCGGCCGCTGCTTGGCCGGCAGCAGCGGCAGGCACGCCGCCAGGGCGTAGAGGCAGAAGTGCCGGCCGGTGGGGATGCTGAGCCGGTTCGACTCGGTCAGGTCGATGTAGTCCCCCGGCTGCAGGCCGCAGACAGAGCGACCCTCGATGCGCTCCACCACGACCCGGAGGTCGTACAGGTCGGTGACCGGTTCCTCGGCGCTCATCGCAGCGCCTCCGCGTGGTGGTGCACGATCCGCCAGCCCCGCTCGTCGCGGCGCAGCACGTCCGTCACCCGGAAGCAGTCGTCCGGCCGCCCGGCCTCGTAGCGGGCCCGCAGGACGTAGCGGACCAGGCCGGTGTCGCCCCACGCCTCGCCGCGGACCTGCTCGGGCGCCACGGAGGTCGGGGGAGCGCCCGGTCCCCGGTCCGCCGCCCGGCGGTCCCGCAGCTCGTCGAGGGCGGCCAGACCGTCGAGCAGCTCCGGCGCGTCGGACTCCCAGATCGTCAGTCGGGGGTGCAGCCGGGCGTCGAACGCGGAACGGTCGCCCAACGACCGGTACATGTCGGTGATGGCGGCGGTGAGATCGTCAACGGTCATCGGGGCTCGCTTCCGGTCAGGGGGCGGACGGGGTGACGGTGGATCAGGAGAGTTCGGCGAGGCGGGCGCGCAGCGGATCGAGCCCCATCGGACCGAGCCGCAGGGCCCGGTGGTGGAAGCGCTTGCGGTCGAACCCCGCGCCCTCGCGCCGTTCGACCTCCCGGCGGGCCTGCTGCCACAGGCGCGCGCCGGCCTTGAAGGCCAACGCCTGCGCCGGCCAGCCGAGGTACCGGTCGACCTCGAAGCGCGCCGTCGCCGGGTCCAGCCCGGCGACGCGGACCAGGAAGTCCACGGCCAGCTCGGGGGTCCACCGGCGGGCGTCGGTGAAGCCGGTACCGGCCGGGATCGGCGCGTCCAGGTGCAGGCCGAGGTCGATGACCACCCGGGCGGCACGCCACATCTGCCCGTCGAGCATCCCGAGCCGCTCGGCGGGACCGGCGTAGAGGCCCAGCTCGTCGGCGAGGCGTTCGGCGTAGTGCGCCCAGCCCTCGGCGTAGCCGTGCACCTGGCACAGCGACCGCTGCCACGGGTGCAGGTCCGCGGTGGTGAGGGTGATCGCGTGCTGCAGGTGGTGCCCGGGCAGCCCCTCGTGGCAGAGCGTCCCGACGTGCCGCCACACCGGCACCGTCGACTCGCCCGGGGGCGTCGACCACCAGATCCCGCCCGGGCGGGTCAGCCCGGCGTCGGGCGGGGTGTAGTACATGACGCCGGAGGCGGCGGGGCTGATCCGGCACACCACGCGCCGGGTGGCGGCCGGGATGTCGAAGTGCGTGCCGTCCAGGAGGTCGGTGAGCCGCTCGGTGCGCTCCCGCAGCCACCGCTCCAGCTCGGGCCCGACCGGCACCCGGCCGGCCGGGTCGGCGTCCAGCGCGGCCCGCGCGGGCGCCACGTCGGGGTGGCCCAGCTCGGCGGCGACCGCCCGCTGCTCGGCGGCGGTGCGGGTCAGCTCCTCCCAGCCGTACGCGTACAGCTCGTCCAGGTCGACGGTGGCGCCGAGGAAGCTGCGCGCCGTGACGGTGTACAGGTCGCGGCCGACGCCGTCGACCTCGGTGGCCCGGGGCGCCAGCTCGGTGCGCAGGAACGCGGCGAAGTCCGCCGTCGCGGCGGCCGCCGACCGCGCGCCGGCGGCCAGCTCCCCGGCCAGCGGCCCGTCGGTGGCCCCGGACACCAGCCGGCCGTAGAAGTCGTCGGCGGTGACCCAGGCGGTGCACTGGTCGGCGACCGCCAATACCTGTCGCCGCGCGACGAGCTGCCCCCGCCCGGCCGAGCGGCGCAGCGTCTCGGCGTACTGGCCGAGCGCCGTGGGCACCCGGCGCAGGTGCGCGGCGACGACCGCCCAGTCCCGCTCGCTGTCGCGCGGCAGGTTGTCGAAGACCTGCCGGACCAGGTGCACCGGCGTCGCCAGCGGGGCGAGCAGCCGGGTGGTGAAGCCCGCGTCGTACAGGTCCACCTCGCTGGCCAGCCGGTCGAGCAGCGCGCCGGCCAGCGCCCGCTGCGCGGCGCCGTCGACGCTGGCGCCGGCCGCCGCAGTGGCGGTGTCGCGGGCCAGCTCCGCACGGGCGTCGAAGCCGTCGGGGGAGAGGTCCGCGAAGTGCGAATCGGGGGTACGGCCCACCGCCTCGGCGGCCTCCGGGTCCAGCCCGGCGAGCGCGTCGAGGTACCGGTCGGCGACCTCGGTGACGGTCGTCATCGGGCGGTCCCGAGGCGGCCGTGGTCGTCGCGGTAGGCGACGCCACCCTTGAGCACCGCGTGCAGGGTGCGCAGCGCGGACACCGAGCGGGTGGGATCGTCGCGCAGGACCAGCAGGTCGGCCTGCTTGCCCACCTCGACGCTGCCGAGCGTGTCGGCCTGCTCCAGCCACTGCGCCGGGCGGATGGTGGCGGACTTCAGCGCGTCGGCGACGGGCATCCCGGCCTCCACCATGAACTCCAGCTCCCGCACGGTCGCGGTCGTCTCGTCGTAGCCGGCGTGCGGCGGCATGTCGCTGCCCAGCGCGATCGGCACCCCGTTGCGGATGGCGTGCTGCAGGCTCTCCCAGTGCCGCGGCCCGGCGCCCAGGGCCCGGTCCATCAGCCAGCCCGGTACGCCGGAGTCGCGGAAGAACTGCTCACAGCGGCTGACCACGATGGTCGGCACGTACCAGACCCCCCGGTCGGCCATCAGCCGGGTGACCTCGTCGGTCAGCTCGTAGCCGTGCTCGACGCAGTCCAGCCCGAGCTCCACGGCGCGGCGTACCGACTCGGCGGGGCCGGCGTGCGCGGTGACCTTGCGCCGCCAGTCGTGCGCCACCCGGATCACCGCCGCCAGCTCGTCGTCGAGCAGCTGCGGGGTGTCGATCGACTCGAACTCGCCGGCGATCCCGCCGGAGATGCACACCTTGATCAGGTCGGCGCCGGCGCGGATCTGCTGCCGGGTGAGGCGGCGGAACCCGTCGGCCCCGTCGGCCTCCAGGGCGTCGGCCTCCCAGCCGTGCCCGCCGGTGCAGCAGAGCGCGTGCCCGGCGGTGAAGATGCGCGGGCCGTCCACCGCGCCGCGCTCGATGCCCTTGCGCAGGGCGAAGTCGGCGTAGCGGCTCTCGCCGACGAGTCGGGCGGTGGTGACGCCGGAGTGCAGGGTCCGGCGCGCCGAGTCGGCCATGAGCAGCACCAGCTCGGCGAGGTTAGACCGGTGCACCTCGTCGCCGAAGTGGCCCGGCAGGCCGAGCGAGAGGTGCACGTGCATGTTGGTCAGCCCGGGCATGACGTGCTCGCCGTGCAGGTCGACCACCCGTGCGTCGCCGGCCTCGGCGAGGACGTCGTCGACGGGGCCGACCGCGCGGATCGTGCCGTCGGCGCCGATCCAGACGCCGCTGTCGCGCTGGACGTCGTCGCGTACGCCGTCGTAGAGCGCGAGGTTGACCAGGACCTGTTCGGTGGGGATGTGCATCGGGTGTCCTCTACGCGGCGGGCACGGTGGTCGGCGCCACCGTGGGGTCGTTGAGCCAGCAGGCGGCGCTGCGGCCGCCGAGGTCGAGCGTCGGCGGCTGTTCGCCGCAGGGCGCGAAGGCGTGCGGGCAGCGCGGCCGGAACCGGCACCCGGTCGGCGCGTGCGCCGGGTCGGGCACCTCGCCGGCGAGCGTCCTGGGCAGCTGCGGCTGCGGGCCGATCTGCGGCACCGCGTCGATCAACGCCCGGCTGTACGGGTGCCGGGGCGCGCGCCACAGCTCACGGGTGGGCGCGGTCTCGACGATCCGGCCCAGGTACATCACCGCCGTGACGTCGGCGATCTCGTGCACCAGGGACAGGTCGTGGGAGATGAACAGCATCCCCATGTCCAGGTCCCGGACCAGCCCGACGAGCAGGTTGACCACCTGCGCCTGTGAGGAGGCGTCCAGCGCGGTGACCGGCTCGTCCGCGATGATCATCCGGGGCTCCGGCGCGAGTGCCCGCGCGATCGCGAGCCGCTGCCGCTGGCCGCCGGAGAACTGGTGCGGGTACCGCTCCGCCGTCCCGGCCGGCATGCCGACGCGCTCCAGCAGGTCGGTGACCCGCGCCCGGCGGGCGGCGCCGGTCACCGTGTCCGGCACCCCGTCGAGGAGTTGCGCGCCGATGGTGCGCCGGGGGTTCAGCGACGCGTACGGGTTCTGGAAGACCATCTGGAGCCCGACCTGGGGCACCGGCCGGCGCAGCCAGCCGAGCGGGGTGACCGGGCGACCGGCGAACCGGATCGTCCCGGCGCTCGGCGCGGCCAGCCCGACCGCCACCCGGGCCAGCGACGACTTGCCGCAGCCGGACTCGCCGACCAGGCCCACGATCTGGCCGGGCGCCACCTCGAGGCTCACCCCGGCCACGGCCCGCACCGGACCCCGGCCGCGCGCCCTGTACTCGACCTCGACGTCGCTGATCTCGAGCAGGTTGCCCGAGCCGACCGGCTCGTTCATGCCGCCACCTCCAGGTGCGGACGGACCACGCAGGCCACCGACCGGTCGTCGCCGGCGGGGGCGAGCGGGGGCGGCGCGGTGCCGCAGGACGGCTCGGCGTACCCGCACCGGGGTTGGAACGGGCATCCGGGCGGCGCCTGACCGGGCGCGGGCGGCCCGCCCGGGATGGGACGCAGGGTGCCGACGGACTGGGTGCCGTGCGGGCGGGCCCCGAGCAGCGCCGCCGTGTACGGGTGGCGCGGCGCGGTGAGCAGTTCCCCGGTGGGGCCGGTCTCCACCACCCGCCCGGCGTAGAAGACGTACCCGCGGGTGGTCAGCGCGCTGAGCACCCCGAGGTCGTGGGTGATGAAGGCGACGGCGAGCCCCGTCTCGGCGCGCAACTGGTCCAGCAGCGCCAGGATGCCGGCCTGCACCGTCACGTCGAGCGCGGTGGTCGGCTCGTCGGCGATGAGCAGCCGGGGGCGGGCGGCGAGCGCGATCGCGATGGCCGCCCGCTGCCGCATGCCGCCGGAGAACTGGTGCGGGTACGCCCGCACCGCCCGCTTCGGATCGGGGATGCGGACCTGCTCGAGCAGTTCCACGGCCCGCCGGTCGGCCGCCCGCCGGTCCAGGCCCAGGTGGACCTGCATGTGTTCGGTCAGTTGCCGGCCGATGGTGAGCATCGGGTGCAGCGCCGCGGTGGGGTCCTGGAAGACCATCGCGATGCCGGCGCCGCGCACCTTCTGCCAGCGCCTGGTGTCCAGCCCGAGCAGTTCGGTGCCGGCGAAGCGGGCCGACCCGGTGACCTTGGCGCCGGCCGGCAGCAGCCCGAGCAGGGTCTGCGCGGTGAGGCTCTTGCCGCATCCGCTCTCCCCGGCGATGCCGACCATCTCGCCCTCGCCGACGGTGAACGACACGTCGTGCAGGATCGGCAGCGGCCCCGTGGGGCCGGGCAGGGTGACGGCCAGGGAGTCGACCTCGAGCAGGGGTGCCATCTCTCAACGTCCCTTCGCGTAGCGGGGGTCGATCCGGTCGCGCAGCGCGTCGCCGAGCACGTTGAAGGCCATCACCACGGTGAGGATGGCCAGGCCGGGGAAGACGCTGACCCACCACATGGAGAGGTCCTGCGAGCCGAGCGCCACCATCGAGCCCCACTCGGCGGCCGGCGGGCGGGGCCCCAGGCCGAGGAAGGAGAGCGCGGAGAGCAGCAGCACGGCGTTGCCGAGTTCCAGGGTGGCCAGCACGATGGCCGGGCCCACGCTGTTGGGCAGGACGTCGCGGCGCAGCGCGCGCACCGGGCCGACGCCGAGCAGCCGGGCGGCGCTGAGGTAGTCCTCCCCGCGCATGGTCAGCACGGCGCTGCGGATGACCCGCGCGTAGACCGGCCAGGAGACGATGACCAGCGCGAGGACGGCGTTGCGGGTGCTCGGCCCGAACGCGGCGGTCACCGCCATCGCCAGGATGATCTGCGGGAACGCGAAGACCAGGTCGGTCAGGCGCATCAGCGCCTCGTCGACGAAGCGGCCCACGTAGCCGGCGACCAGGCCGAGCAGGCCGCCGATCAGCAGGGCGAGCGAGACGATGGCCAGCGCGAGGGGGATGGACAGGCGGGAGCCGTGGATCACCCGGCTGAACACGTCGCGGCCGAGGGAGTCGGTGCCGAACCAGTGCGTGCCCGACGGCGGCGCGTACGCGTCCGGGCTCTGCGCCAGCGGGTCGTACGGCGCGACGAGCGGGGCGAACAACGCCACCACCAGCCACCCGACGAGGATGACCAGGGCCGCCGCGGCGATCGGCTGCCGCCAGATGGGCCGTCCCGTCGACCGGCCGCGCAGCCGGCCCGGCCACCGGCGCCGGGCCAGCGCCCCGGTGGCCTTCGGGTCGGGCGCCACGGGATCGGGTGCGAGTGTGGTCATGACAGGCGGATCCTCGGGTCGATGAGTCCGTACAGCAGGTCGACGGTGAGGTTGACCAGCGTGTAGACCAGCGCCACGAAGAGGCTGACGCCGAGGATCGCGGGCAGGTCCAGCGCCGTCGCGCTGCGGTACGCGTACTGGCCGAGCCCCGGCCAGCCGAAGATGTTCTCCACCAGCACCGTGCCGGAGAGCAGCGAGGCGAAGGCCAGCCCGGAGACGGTGATCACCGGGACCAGACCGGCCCGCAGCAGGTGCCGGCGGAACACCACCCGGGCGGGCAGGCCCTTGGCGTACGCGGCGCGGATGTAGTCCTGCTGGAGCACCTCCAGCATGGACGAGCGGACGAACCGCACCAGCATCGCCACGGTCAGGCTGGTCAGCACGAGCACCGGCAGGATCAGGTGCTGGGCGGCGTCCCAGGCGACGTCCCACTGCCCGGCGAGGGAGGCGTCGACCGTGTACATGCCGGTCACCGTCGGCGGCGGGCTGAAGTCGGTCGACAGCCGGCCGCCGCTGGGTGCCAGGCCGAGCTGGTAGAAGAAGACGTAGAGCACGACGAGCGACAGCCAGAACGGCGGCGTGGACAGGCCGAGCAGCGCGCCGACGCGGATCAGCTGGTCGGTGACCCGGCCGTTGCGCACGGCCGCGAGCATCCCGATCCCGGTGCCGATGAGCAGCGCCAGCAGCATCGTGGGGATGGCCAGCTCCATGGTCGCCGGCACGTACTGCAACAGGTCGTCGGCCACGGTGCGGCCGGTCTGCTGGGAGATGCCGAGGTCGCCCTGGAACAGGTTGCCCAGGTACTGCAGGTACTGCACGTACAGCGGCTGGTCCAGGCCCCACTTCTCCCGGAACGCGGCGACCGTGGCGGGGTCGTTGAGCGCCTGGTCGGAGAGGTTGGCCGTGACGGGGTCGCCGGGCACGACGGTGACCAGGCCGAACGTCACGATCGTGACGCCCAGCAGCAGACCGGCGGTGATCGCCACCCGCTTGAGCAGGAAGAGCAGCAGTGCCCGGTGCGGCCGGGGCCGGGACACGGTCGTGGTGACCGTGCCCGGCTCGGCGTCGTCGACTGTCGTCGTCATGGAGTGACTACCCCCGGCCCACCGCGGCGAGGTCGACCTGCCAACCGGCGGCGGTGTAGTCCGCGCCGGTCAGGTCGCTGCTCGCCACCACCGTGGAGGAGTTGCTGGCGAGGACGACGTACGGGGAGGCGGCGTTCATGGCCCGCTGCCACTGCTGCATGGCGGCGGCCCGGGCGGCCAGGTCGAGGGTCTCGGTGACCTTCTTGCCGGCGGCCACCACGGCCGGGTCGGCCCGCTCCACGGTCCAGCCCGAGCGCAGCGCGGTGGCCTGGCCGGGGGACATGTTGTTGATCAGCGAGTCGGCGACCGGGTAGTTCAGGCTCTGCGGGGTGAAGCCGAGCGCCATCTTGCCCGTACGCATCTCGTCGAGGAAGGTGGTCAGCGGCTGCGGGGTCAGCTCCAGCTTGATGCCGGCCTCGGCGGCGTCGCCCTGCACCTTCGTCGCCACCGTGCCCAGGTCGACCCCCTTGTAGGTGATGGCCGGGTAGTTGAACTTGACCGTGGGGTTGCTCAGCCCCGCCTCGGTGAGCAACGCCTTGGCCTTCGCCACGTCACGCTTCGACTGCTCCTCGGTGGGCAGCGCGCCCGGGAACGCGGGGGCCACCAGCCCGGCGCCGGGGGCGGCGCCCTGGCCGTACAGCGCGGCGAGGCCCTCGTAGTCCAGGGAGGCGCGCAGCGCCTGGTTGAACTTCGCGTTCGAGGTCACCGGCGAGACGGCCGGGTCGGCGTTGAGGAAGAGGAAGTAGACGGTGTCCTGCACGCCGGAGGTCTTCAGGCTGCCCGGCAGCCCCTCCAGCAGCTTGCCGGAGATGTCCAGCGCGATCTCGGAGCCGCCGGAGCGCTGCATTGTCAGCTTCTGGGTCTGCACGTCCATGTTGCGCAGCACCACGCGGCTGAACTCGGGCTTGGTGCCCCAGTAGTTGGGGTTGGCCTCCAGCACGACCTGCGCCGACGGGTCGTACGACTTGAGCACGTACGGGCCGCTGCCGACGGAGTTCGTGTCGAGGTACTGCTGCGCGGTGTCGCTCTTGGCGGCGTCGGCGGCGTCCGTCGCGCCGTGCTCCTTGGCGACCTTGGAGTTCACCACGCCGGTGGAGGGCATCGCGAGCACCACGGGGATGTTCGGGTCGGCGGTCGCCGAGGTGACCACCACGGTCCGCTCGTCGCTCTTGGCGAACGTGAGGCCGCTGACCATGACGGCCGGGCTGGCCTTGACGTTCTTCAGCCGGTTGAGCGAGAAGACGACGTCGTCGGCGGTGAGCGCGGTGCCGTCGGAGAACTTCACGCCGTCGCGCAGCTTGAAGGTGAAGGTCTTGGCGTCGGGCGACGCCTCGTACGACTCGGCCAGCGCCGGGACCGGCTTGCTCACGTCCGAGCCCTCGAAGGTCAGCAGGGTGTCGTAGAGCGAGTGCACGGCGGTCAGGCCGGTCGCCTCGTAGATCCGGCCGGGGTCGAGGGTCTTGAGGACGAACGAGGTGTTGACGGTCAGGGTCTTGGCCGAACCGCCGTCACCGCTTCCTCCGCTGCCGCCCGCGCTGCACGCGGTGCTGGAGGCTATGGCCAGCGCCGCCAGAGCGATCGCTCCGGCGCGGAGCCGGCGAGGGGACACCGACATGCTGTTCCTACCTTCGTATGGGCCGACCCGCGGGACGGGCTCTGGACTGTCGGACCCGGCGACGTCCTCGGGACGCCGCGGTCGGGCCGCCGGTGCCAACCGTGGCGGCGTCGCGGGACTTCGCCGCGTGCCGTCATGGGGTTGGATGTACCCGAACGGGACTCCCGTCCGGTTCATGCCTCGACGCGGCTTGTCTAGTAGCGCCGAACACGTTCACCTTGTGTTTGACCACCCTAGACAGCGGCGTATAGTCACGTCAAACATTTCTAGCCACACTGTTTTGGAACGAGGAAAGACGCATGCTCGGTGACCAGCTCCGCGACCTGCGCCAGCAGCACTCCCTCACGCTGCGCCAGCTCGCGGCCGCCGCCGACGTCTCGCCCGCGCTGCTCAGCCAGATCGAGAACGGCGCCACGGACCCGAGCCTGGCCACCCTGCGTAAGCTCGCCAGGGTCTTCGACACCTCCATCGCGGCGCTGTTCTCCGAGCCGGACGCCCCGCTGGTGCACATCAGCCGGCCCGGCTCGCGCTCCCGGCTGGCCGCGCCGCCCGGGCAGATCGCCTACGACCGGCTCACGCCGGGGCGTGGCGACCTGGAGGTGCTGGAGGCCGAGCTGGCGCCCGGCGACGCCAGCTCCACCGAGCCGTGGGCGCACCCGTCGACCGAGTGCGCGATCGCCGTCATCGGCGAGATCGTCGCCGAGATCGGCGGCGAGAAGTACGCGCTGAAGACCGGCGAGGCGATCACCTTCGACTCCCGGCTGCCCCACCTCTACCGCAACGCCAGCGACCAGCACGCCCGGCTCATCATCGCGGTCACCCCGCCCACCCCCTGACCCAGCCGGCACGTCACCCGGCCCGCGTCGCGCACGCGGGCGGGACGACGCCGCCCGTCGAAAGGACCCCGCCGTGGACCGCGACAGCGTCGACTGGTTCGGCTACCTGCCGGCCGTCACCACCCCGTTCACCGCCACCGGCGAGCTGGACCTCGCCGCCTGGCGGATCCAGCTCGACTGGCTCGCCGCCGAGCGGCTGCACGGAGTGATCGTCGGCGGGACCACGGGCGAGTGGTTCAGCCTGACCGAACAGGAGCGCGCCGCGCTGTTCCGGACGGCCGCCGAACAGGTCGGCGACCGGCTCACCGTGCTCGGCGGCTGCAACGCGTACACGCCGGCGGAGGCGATCCGGCACGCCGAGGCCGCCCGGGACGCCGGCCTGCACGGCATCCTGCTCACCCCGCCGCCGTACGTGGTGCCCACCCGCGCCGAGGTGGTGGCCTTCTACCGGGCCGTCGCCGAGGCGGTGGACCTGCCGCTCTGCGTCTACAACTGGCCGCGCGGCACGGGCGTCGACCTGGACGCCGACCTGCTGCTGGAGCTGAGTGCGCTGGACACCGTGGTGGCCGTCAAGAACTCCACCCCCGACTTCGGCGGCTTCGTCCGCAGCCTGGTCGCCCTGCGCCACCGGGTGCGCTACTTCGGCATCCCCACCAACGAGGTGGGCATCGAGTTGATGACGACGATCGGCGGCGATGGGCTGATGGGCGCCGGCGCGGTGCTCGGCGCCGACCACCCCGACTTCTTCCGGGCCCTGCGCGCCGGGGACCTCGACCGGGCCCGGGTGCTCGGCGCCCGCGACCGGGTGATCATGGAAGACTGGTTCGGGCCGGACTACGGCGCCCGGTTCGGCAACGCGCAGGCGATCATGAAGTACGCGCTGACGCTGCGCGGGGTGCCGGCGGGCCACGTGCGTGCCCCGCTGCTCCCGCTGACCCCCGCCGAACAGGACCGCGTCCGGGCCACCATGACCCAGCTCGACCTGCTCCCATGACCGCGTACGACACGGCGGTCATCGGTGGCGGCCTGCTCGGCTGCGCGACCGCCTGGCACCTGGCCCGCGCCGGCAACCGGGTGCTGCTCGTCGAGAAGGACCAGGTCAACCGGCACGCCTCGGGGCAGAACGCGGGCAGCCTGCACTTCCAGCTCGAGTTCCGGATGGTCGAGCACGGCGACGCCGCCGCCCGTGCGGCGGCCCGGGCGCTCCCGCTGCACCTGGACGCCATGCGGGCCTGGGCCGGCATCGAGGACGAGCTCGGTGAGCGGTGCGGGGTGTCGCGCACCGGCGGGCTGATGCTCGCCGAGACCCCGGCGGAGATCGCCGTGCTGGACCGCAAGGCGGCCCTGGAACGCGGGTACGGCCTCGACGTCGCCGTGCTCTCCGGCGCGGAACTGCGCGGGTTCGCGCCGTACCTCGCGGACACCGTGCTCGCCGCCGGCCACGTGCCCGGTGAGGGCAAGGCCAACCCCCGGCTGATCACCCCGGCGCTGGCCCGGGCGGCCGGCCGGCACGGCGCCGTGCTGCGCACCGGCTGCCGGGTCACCGGGCTGCACCGGCGCGGCCGGCACTGGGAGCTGCGGACCGGGAGCGGGCCGGGAGACACCGCCGGGCAGACCCACCTGGCCGACACGGTGGTGCTGGCCGGCGGGGTCTGGACCGCCGAACTGGCCGCGATGGCCGACGTCCGGCTGCCGGTCTTCCCGGTCGGGCTGACGATGAGCGCCACCGCCCCCAGCCGGCCCTTCCTGCCGCACCTGATCCAACACGTCGGCCGGCGGCTGTCGATGAAGCAGACCGAGGACGGCAACGTGCTCATCGGCGGCGGATGGCCGGCGAAGCTGGTCAGCCGGGCCGGACGGGTCGACCTGGAGACCAACCCCGAGCTGCGCTACGAGTCGCTGGTCGGCAACGCCGACGCCGCCCGGGTGGTCCCGGCGGTGTTCGACCTGCCGGTTATCAGGACATGGACGGGAATGACCACGCTCACCCCGGACCACCTGCCCCTGCTCGGCGCTGTCCCGCGCCGGCCGGGGCTGTACGTCGCCACGGGCGGTTCGGCCTTCACCCTCGGCCTCACCTACGCCCGGCTCCTCGCCGCCATGGTCGTCTCCGGCGAGCCCGACCGGTCGATCGAGGACTACTCACCCGCCCGCTTCGGAGCGCTGAACTTTGTCTGAACACCGCCCCCCTGGGGTCGCGCAGGCGCCGCGGCGCACCGCGATGGACCGGCCCGCGCCGGTCACCATCGAGGTGGACGGGCGCCCGGTGCCCGCCCACCCGGGGGAGTCACTGGCCACCGCGCTGCTCGCCGTCGGGGAGCGGGCCGCCGGCACCCGGCGCGGCGGCGCGCGCCGGGGACCCTACTGCAACATGGGCGTCTGCTTCGAGTGCGTGGTCACCGTGGACGACGTGCCCTGCCAGCGTTCCTGCCTGGTCCGCGTACGCGCCGACATGCGGGTGCGCACGGGGGTGCCCCGGTGAGCGCGCCCGACGTGGTGGTGGTCGGCGCCGGCCCGGCCGGGCTGGCCGCCGCCGCCACCCTCGGCCGCCACGGCGCCGCCGTCACCGTCGTCGACGAGCAGGAGCAGCCGGGCGGGCAGATCTACCGCCGGCCGCCGGCCGGGTTCACCCCGCCAGCCGCGTCGTCCTCCGCCGGTCGGGCGCTGCTCGCCGAGGCCACGACCGCCCCCGGCGTGCGGTGGCTCGCCGACACCACGGTGTGGGGCGTCCTCGGCACCCGCGCCGGCCTCGACGGGTACGCGGGCGACCAGCCGTCGCCGGGCCGCTACCGGGTCGCCACCCACGGCCCGGCCGGGGTCCGCCTGCTCGAGCCCCGGGCGGTGCTGCTCACCGCCGGCGCGTACGACCTGCCGGTGCCGTTTCCCGGCTGGACCCTGCCGGGCGTGCTCACGGCCGGCGGCGTGCAGACGTTCGTCAAGGCGCAGGGCCTGCTGCCGGGCGACCGGTTCGTGCTGGCCGGCGGCCACCCGCTGCTGCTGGTGGTGGCCGCCCAGCTGGTGCGCGCCGGTGCCCGGGTGGTCGAGGTCGCGATGCTCCAGCGCCGTCGCGACCTGCTGCCCGGACCGGCCGGCCTGCTCGCCGTGGCGGGCGCGGGCGGCAAGATCGCCGAGGGCGTCGGCGCGCTGCGCGTCCTGCGTCGGGCGGGGGTGCCGGTGCGGTTCGGCACGGTGGTCCGCCGCGCCGACGGTGACCCGGACCTGAGCACGGTGACCCTCGCCGAGGTCGGCCCCGGCGGGCAGGCGGCTCCCGGGACCGACCGCGACGTGTCCTGCGACGTGCTGGCCCTGGGCTACGGCTTCGTCCCCTCCGTGGAGCTGGCCCGGCAGGCGGGCTGCGCCGTGACCTGGGACGATCCGGCGGGCGGCTGGGTGGTCCGGCACGACGAGTGGCTGCGCACCTCCGTGCCCCGGATCGCGGTGGCCGGCGAGCTGACCGGCGTCGCGGGTGCCGAGCAGGCGCAGGTCGAGGGCCGGTTGGCCGCCCTCGGCGTGCTGCGCGACCTGGGGCTGCTCGACGAGCGTCGGGCCGCCACGCTGGCGGCTCCGGTGCGCCGGGAGCTGCGCCGCCGGCGCCGCTTCGTCACCGAGGTGCTCGACCGCTTCGCGCCGGACCGGGCGGCCCTGGGCAGCCTGGTCACCGACGACACCGTGCTCTGCCGCTGCGAGGAGGTGCGCGCCGGCGACGTGCGCCGCGCGCTGGGCGCCAATCCGCACCTGGGCACCGCGAACGCGGTCAAGCTGGTGACCCGCGCCGGGATGGGGCTGTGCCAGGGGCGGTCCTGCCAGCCGGGCCTCTGCCAGCTCATCTCCACGCTGACCGGCCGCAGCCCGCAGGAGGTCGGGGCGTTCACCGCGCAGGCACCGGTCAAGCCCGTGCCGCTGCGCGCCCTCGCGGCCGGTGACGGTCCGTCGGACGCCGGCTGAGCGGGCGGGCTCGCCGGCGACCGCGCGGACACCTCGGCCGTGGCGCCGCCTCGCCGACAACGGTGGCGCCGGGTGCGGTGGTCACGGCACCCGGGTGGCGAAGACGACGACGTTGTCGACGTAGTTGCCGGTGTCCCGGTCGAACGGGCCGCCGCAGGTGATCAGGCGCAGACCGGTCGCGTCGCTGGGCCCGTAGACCAGGTCGGTGGGGAACCGGTCCTTCGGGTAGGACCCGACGCCGTCGACGGCGAACGTGGCCACGCTGGCGTCGGCGCGGGTGACGCGTACGGTGTCGCCGGCCCGCAGCCGGCCGAGGTCGAAGAAGACGGCCGGCCCGGCGGCGGAGTCGACGTGACCGACGATCACGGCGTTGCCGGTCTCGCCGGGGCTGACGCCGTGCCGGTACCAGCCGGCCAGGGTGGGCCGGTCCAGGGGCGGCACCTCCAGGCGCCCCTCGGCGTCGGCACCCACCGGCACGACCCGCGCCCGCACGTCGATGGCCGGGATCCGCACGTCGACCGGCTCGGCGCGGTGCAGCGGCGGCACCGACGGCGCGGAGCGGGCGTGCGCGGGGGCGTCGGCGGCCCCCGGCCGGGGCGGTCGGGGCGGCGTCGTCGCCACCCCGGCGGCGACCAGGCCGACCCCGGACGTGCCGAGCAGGACGACGACCGTCACCGCCCAGCCGGGCCTGCGCCAGGACACGATCGCACCTCCGTACGCTCTCGCCCGGGTGCCCGCTCCGGTGTTCACCGGTGCGGGCACCCGTTGCAGGGATGGACGACTTGCCGGGACGGACGGCGCGGGGCCGTCCGTCAGAGCGTGGCCGCCGCCATGTGGCGCCGGCGGCGGGCCAGGATCAGGGCACCGCCGGCCGCGGAGCCGAGCAGTATGCCGCCGGCCGTCAGTGCCCCGGTCCCGTCGGCGTCGCCGCCACCGCCGGCCTGGGCTCCGCCGATCGGGGTGACGGTGAAGGTGGCGCTGCCGGCCGCGCTGCCGTCGCCGCAGGTCGCGGTCACCGTGTAGGTGCCCAGGGTGAAGCCTGCGGTGAACAGTTCGGCGCTCAGCCCGCCGCCGGCCGCCGCGGTCGTGGAGCGCACGTTCTGGTCGCGGTCGGGGCCGGTGACGCGGAAGATCGCGTCGCCGGAACCGGGGTCGCAGGTCGTCGCGGTGAGCACGACCGTCCCGCCGACCGGCGTGGCGGCCGGTGACACGACGGTGTCGGCCAGCGCCGCGCCGGGGAGCAGGAGCGTGCCGAGACCCACGCCGAGCGCCGCCGATACGAGAACTGTCTTTGCCTTCATACGCGTCTTCCCTCACTTTTCGTCCGCTGACTGCGTGGGACGTCGTTCGGGTGGCCAACTCCGTGACTAGCACCGGTGTGACCAACCCTAGGAGGGTTGGGGCCTCGATCCGGTGAAAATGAGAAATCCTCGTTGCCGTCACGTGTCCACCCGGGAGGCGGAGGGAGCAGCGGAAATGCCGGCACGGCACACCCGCGAGGGTTGGCCGTGCCGATGCCGTTGGGGCCATGCTGTCGCGGCTGGGCCGTCGCGACCGTCTCGGGAACGATGCCCCACGGCGGGCCGTACGCGGCCGGCCCGCCGCCCTTGCCCCCTCGCGGGCTCGTTCCGCAGGGATCAGCCTCGCTGCTGCCGCCTGGCGACTGGGGCGAGCCGGACACGGAACTGCCGCTCGACGACGGCGAGCAGAGCGGCGTACGCCCTCAGGCGGGTCCGTCGGGATCGGTCACCCAGCCGGCGAGCAGCACCAGCCCGGAGGGCCGGTGCACGGCGAGGAAACCGAAGGGGCGATCGATGTCGAGGCGTACCCGTCGCCTGCGCGCGGTGACCGGCCGAGGCGCCGAGCCCGCCCGCGTGGAGACGGCGGTCACCGCCGCCGCGCGGAACCCCGTCGCGCCGAACGTCGCCGTCACGCTCTGCCGCGCCTGCGACACCGTCAGCGGGCGGGCGATGCCGGGGAAGTGGTCGCCGTCGCCGACGGCGGCGGCGAGACCGAACAGCGCGGCCCTCGCCAACAGGTCGTGGTCGGCGTCGACGGTGAAGCCCACGGTGGAGACGAGCAGTTCGGGCCGGTCGTCGTACGCGTCCACGACCTGCTCGTCGACGCCGGGACCCGCGGCGACGGGCAGCGCGGACGGTGCGCCGACAGCGCCGATCGCGGCCGGCAGCACCTGCGCCGCCCCGCGCCCGGGCGTGCCCAGGACGAGCACCACGTCGACGTCCTCGCCGCCGCGTACGGTCAGCAGGCTCAGCGGGCCGGCGGCGGTGTCGACGGCCCGGAGCGCGTCGAGGTCGTGGCCGATCCGGCTCAGGCCGGCCAGCCGGCGCCCGCGCCACGGCCCGGCGGCCGGCTGGCGCCAGGCGTCGCGGAACGGCTCGGCCCACCCGGTGCGCAGCGACAGGGCGCTGGCCAGGACCATCGCCGTGGCCGGGGTGACCGGCACCGGCATCCGGCGGATCAGGCCGTCGGTGTGCGTGGCGGCCCACTCGTCGAGGGCGGCCTGGTCGTGCGTCGGGTCGCCGGTCAGTTCCCCGCGCATGGCCGCCGGCACCTCGCGCAGCCACCGGTCGGTCAGCGGCAGCTCCCGCCGTGCCCAGGCGGCGACGGCCAGCCGGGTGGTGGGGGAGCGGTCCAGGTCGAAGCGGGCCGGGTCCGACGCGACCGCCAGCAGCTCGTCGCGGGCCGGGCCGGCGGCGTAGCGGGCGAGCAGCGCCAGCAGCGGATAGACGCCGGCGCCGGAGACGACCGTCTGACCGCCGTCGAGGACGGACGCCCAGCGGGCGGTGAGCGCGTTGGCGGCGACGGTACTCATGGGACGTCCTCCGGGGGCGAGGTGACCGTCGCCCGGGGGGCGACCGCTGGCACCCTACCGCTGCCGTCCGCCGTCCGCCGTCCGCCGAGTGCGGCCCGGCCGGTCGGTGGCGGGACGGCCCGGGCGGTGTGGCAGCGTGGGCGGCGTGGACACCTGCGCACCGCTGGACGTCGACGTGGCGCTGGTCGGCGGCGGCGGCGCCGCCTCGCTGGTCCTCGCGGCCCTGGACCGGCACGGGGTGCGCGACCTGCGGGTCGCCGTCGTCGACCCGGTGCACCGGCGTGGCCAGGACCGGACCTGGGCGTTCTGGGGCCGCCCCGGCAGCGACCTGGACCCGCTGCTGGCCGCGAGCTGGCCCCAGGTCGAGGTGGCGACGCCCGCCGGCCGCCGCGTCCTCGACCTCGCCCCCCTGCGGTACGCCATGCTGCGCTCGGGCCCGGTCTACGACCGGGCCGCCGAGGGGGAGCGGCGGCTCGGGGTACGCCGGATCGTCGCGCCCGTCGACGCCCTGCACGACGACGGCGACCGCGTGCTGGTGCGTACGGGCGGGGCCGGGCCGGCCGTCCGCGCGTCCTGGGTGCTGGACTCCCGGCCCCGGCCGCCCCGGCGACCCGGGCGCACCAACTGGCTGCAGCACTTCCGGGGCTGGTGGCTGGAGTCCGACGTGCCGGTCTTCGACCCGGCCCGGGCCGTGCTGATGGACTTCCGCACCCCGCAGCCCGCCCGGGGCGTGTCGTTCGGCTACGTCCTGCCGGTCAGCGACCGGTACGCGCTGGTGGAGTACACGGAGTTCGGCCCCGACCTGCTCTCCGACGCCGGGTACGACGCGGCGCTGGCCGGCTACCGGGACCTGCTCGGCCTCGACCCGACCCGGTTGAGGGTCCGGGAGGTGGAGAACGGGGTGATCCCGATGACCGACGGCCCGTTCGAGGCCCGACCCTCGCCCCGGGTGGTCCGCCTCGGCACGGCCGGCGGCGCCACCCGGCCCTCCACCGGCTTCACCTTCTCCGCCATGCACCGCCAGGCCGAGCAGGTCGCCCGCGCCCTCGCCGCCGGCCGCCCGCCGGTGCCCGGTCCCGCGTACCCCCGTCGGCACCGCTGGATGGACGCGGTGGCGCTGCGGGCGCTGGACGCCGGCGGCGTGGACGGGCCGGACTTCTTCGGCCGGCTCTTCGACCGCAACCCCGCCGAGCGGGTGCTGCGGTTCCTCGACGGCGCGACCAGCCCGGCGGAGGAGGTGGCGCTGATGAGCTCGACCCGGCTGCGGCCGATGGTCGCCGCCACGGCCGGCGACGCAGTGGCCCGGCTCCGCGACCGCCTCGACCCGACCCGCCGGGCGGCGACCTGGACGGTCCCGCGACCCGTGGTCGGCGGCCGGGCCGACGCCGACGGCTGAGCCGCCTCAGCCGGCGCGGACGGCGTCGCGGATCAGGACGCGCAGCTCCTCCATCGGGTCGCCGTCGCCGGCGCCGAGCAGCGTCTTCGTCGCGGCCACGGTCAGGCCGAGGTCCGGATAGGCGTACGCGAGGCTGCCACCGCTGCCCGCCGAGCCGAACGAGCCGTCCGGTTCGACCGCGTACCCCAGACCGAAGCTCGCCTCCTGCCCGAAGACCCACTCCGGGCCGCGCACGGCGACGGCGCCGACCTCGCGCAGCCGCTGCGGCGAGATCAGGCGTACGCCGTCGACTTCGCCGATCAGCGCGGCGAACGTCCGGGCGACGGCCCGGGCGGACATCGTCGCGGTGGCCGGGACGTCGGCGCGGAGGAACTCGGGCCGGGTGCCGACCGAGGCGTCCGGCCGGAGACCGGGCGGGGCGACCCGGTCGAAGTGCGGCAGGTTGGCCGCGGCCCACTCCAGCATCGCCGACAGGTTGCGGTCGGCGACCGGGGCCAGCCGGCCCAGGTCGGCCTCGGGCACCCCGAAGAGCAGCTCGCCGGGTACGCCGAGCGGCCCGGCGACGTCCTCGGCGAGCACCTGCGAGATCCGCCGGCCGGTCACCCGGCGGACCACCTCGCCGACCAGCCACCCGAAGGTCCAGGCGTGGTACGCGATCACCTCGCCCGGCGCCGAGAGCGGCACGCTGTCGGCGACCATCCCGCACATCCGGTCCCAGTCGGTGACGTCGGCGACGGTGACCCCGGGCGGCAGCGCCGGCACGCCCGCCGTGTGGGTCAGCACGTGTCGCAGGGTCACCCCGTCCTTGCCGTGGCGGGCGAACTCCGGCCACACCTCGGCGACCCGCAGGTCGTAGTCGAGCAGGCCCCGCTCGGCGAGCACGTGCACCACGGTCGCGGTGAGGCCCTTGCCGGTCGACACGCTCCAGATGGGCGTGCCGGAGGTGAGCGGCCTGCCGGTGGCCGGGTCGGCCACGCCCGCCACCTCGTCCACCACCTGCGTCCCGTGCAGGTACGCGGCCACCTGCACGCCGGACTCCAGGCCCGAGGCCACCAGCTCGTCGATTCGCGCGCGCACCTCGGCCCGCAGGCCGTCCCAGCTTCCCGTCACGGCAGGCCATCCTGCCAGCGGCCGGGGACCGGGTCACGGCCTTTTCGCGCCCCCGCCCTGGGCCGGTGCGGCGGTGCCCCCTCCCGCAGGCTGTGGGCGTGCCCGACGAGGGCGACGCCGACGAGTGTGCCGGCTGCGGGGGCAGGTCCGACGTGGCGCCGCTGCCGCGATGCCCCCTGGGCGTCCGCGCGCCACGCCGCCCCGAGGGCGGGGCGGGCGGGGACGATTCGGTAGGTTGCCGCCATGGTGGACGAGACGGCCGGCAGGGTCGTGCAGATCTGGACCGACGGCGCGTGCAGCGGCAACCCCGGGCCCGGCGGGTGGGGCGTGGTGCTGCGCTACGGCACGCACGAGCGGGAGCTGTGCGGCGGCGAGGCGACCCCGACCACCAACAACCGGATGGAGCTGATGGCGGCCATCCAGGCGCTGGAGAGCCTGACCCGGTCCGTCACCGTCGAGCTGCACACCGACAGCACGTACGTGCGCAACGGCATCACGAGTTGGCTGGCCTCGTGGAAGCGCAACGGTTGGCGGACGGCCGCGAAGCAGCCGGTCAAGAACGCCGACCTGTGGCAGCGGCTGGAGGCCGCGTGCGCGCGGCACGAGGTCACGTGGTTGTGGGTGAAGGGCCACAACGGCCACCCGGAGAACGAGCGCGCCGACGCGCTGGCCGGTCGGGGCATGACCGAGGCCCGCGCGTCGGCGGTGCCCGCCGGCCGCTGATCAGGTCACTCGGTACGACTCGGGTCGGTGGTGCCGGAGACGGCGTCCACGTCGTAGCCGGCGCGGCTGACCTCCCGGGCCGAGCGCCGGTCCTCCGCCGGCAGGTCGGCGAAGTCGTCGCCGGTGTCGTCGGTGGTGTGCAGGGACTCGCCCGGCGGTCGCAGCGACGCCTGCATGGCGGTGGCGCCGTCCGGCTCGTCGGTGGCTGCCCGGTCGGAACGGTTCTGTTCGGTCATGCCGCACTCCTGCCCCCGTGGCCTGCCCGCAAACGTGTGTCGCGGTTGCTCAGCGTGTCGCGTCCGGGTGGCTCGGCATGCCGGACCCGCCACTGGAACTGCCCGACGCGCCGCCCGCCATGCCGGAGCCGTCGTCCTCGGTGACCAGGTCGGGTTTCTCCGTGGTGTCGTCCGGCGCCGGGACGTCGGTGTCCGCCTCGACCTGGACCAGCCGGGCCTGGCCGTCCTCGTCCTCGGCGTGCGCCGGGTCGACCGGCAGCTCACCGTCACGCGCCCGATACCCCACCGCAGCCTCCCCTGCCGTCCGCCGCCGCCGTTCCGCCCCCGGCTACCCGCAACCCCCCACCCGAAACCCGCCCCACCCCGCCCCTGCCCCCAGGCCCCCGGCCCGGCCCGTCGGGGCGCCCCTGCCGCGAGGCGCCCCTGCCGTGGGGATCATGCAGTTGTGGTGCCCGCATGAAGGGGTATCAACCGAGTCGACCAGCACCACAACTGCATGATCGCGGAGAGCGGGGTGCGGTGTGCGCAGGGCACCGCCCGCAGGGCGCGCAGGGTGAGGAGCGCGCGAGGGCGGAGGGTGCGGAGCGCGCGGGTGCGGGGCGGAGGGGCGGGAGAGTGGGTCAGCGGCGGCGGGGCGGGCGGGTGGGGGAGCGGGATGGGCGGCGCAGAAGTCGGATCGTA
>NZ_JBAKHL010000086.1:0-25451 GCF_036902715.1 Micromonospora sp. CPCC 205546 | reverse complement strand
CGGGCGGGCTGACCCCGCCCGCGGCGCTCAGCGGGCCGCCGTCACCGGCGGCGGCTCGGCCGAGGCCGGCGGGTCGGCCGGCGCGGCGTCGGGCTCCGCCGAGGCCCGGCGGGCCTTGTGGGCCGCCCACCAGCGCTCGGCCAGGCCGACCGCGAGGAAGGTCATTCCGACGTACGCCCAGCCGACCAGCACGTCGATGACGTAGTGCTCGCCCGAGTAGACCAGGGTGAAGGTCATCGCCAGCGGGTACGCCAACAGCAGCGGCCACCAGCGGCGGCGGGTCTGCCGCAGGAAGAACAGCACCACGAACAGCGCGAACGCGGTGTGCAGCGAGGGCATCGCGGCCACCGGGTTGGAGGCGATCTGCCCGGCGTTGAGCAGGTTGCCGGCCCCGTGCATGCCGAACGCCTTCCACCCGCGCGTGGAGATCCGGGCGACCTCCTCGAGCAGCCCGTTCTGCGCCGCCCACCAGGGCGGGGCGGCCGGGTAGAGGAAGTAGGTGACCAGGCCGGTGGCGCACAGGAAGCCCCAGCGGCGCATGAAGGCCGCCCACCTCCCCCGGTCGCGCAGCCAGAGCACCGCCGCGGCGGCCAACGCCACCACGAAGTGGGAGAAGTAGACCCAGCTCACGGCGACGTCCCACCAGTGCACCTCGGGCCGGTAGAGGTGCTCCTGGAGCCAGGTCGTCGGCACCTGCCCGCCCGTCGCCCAGCCGAACATCACCCGGTCGGCGACGATCAGCTCGTACGCGTGCGGGGTGGCGCCGTTGTCGGCGAAGCCCCGGGACAGGTTGTAGACGGCGAGCAGCAGCACCACCGGCACCCAGTCCCGCGCGAAGCGCAGGTGACTGCGCCACGGCCGGCTGCTGTTCCAGGCGATCGTCCCCGCCCAGATCCAGAGGAACGCGTACGCCGGATCGGTCGGCAGGCCGATGCCGAGCCAGCCGGCGACGAAGGCGACGCCCCACACCGTCATCGCGACCACCCGGCGACGCCCCCCGTCGGGCGGGACGGGCGGCTCGGTACGGGCGGGGGGCTGGGGGTCGGCCACGACAGACATCGCGGTCAAGGTTAACGGCGCGGACGGCATCAACCGACGCCGACCACCGGCCCGTGCCGCCTCGTCTAGGCTCTGGCCGTGCAGGAGCAGCCGGAATCCGTGCTGACCCCGGGTCTGATCGCCCGGGTGGAGCTGACCGTCACCGACGCCGACACCGCCCAGGCGGTCGGCTCGGGGGACGTGCCCGTCCTGGGCACGCCCCGCGTGCTCGCCCTCGCCGAGGCGGCCACGGTGGCGGCCACCGCCACCCGGATGCCCGCCGGATCGACGACCGTGGGGACCCGGGTCGAGCTCGACCACCGCGCGGCCACCCCGGTGGGGCGGACCGTGGTGGCGCAGGCCCGGTTGACCGAGGTGGAGGGGCGGCGGCTGCGCTTCGAGGTGAGCGTCCACGACGGCGACGAGACGGTCGCCGAGGGCCGGGTGGAGCGGGTGCTGGTCGACCGGCAGCGCTTCGTGGCACGCGCGATGCGGTCGTCGTGACCGCCCGGTTCGTGGAGGTCGCCGACCGGGTGCACGTGCTGCGCGAGCCGTTGCTGCACGTCAACGTCACCCTCGTCGTCGGCGACGGGGCCGCGCTGATCGTCGACACGCTCTCCACCGCCGGGCAGGCCGCCGCGCTCGCCGACGCGGCGCGGGCGGTCACCGCCGCCGAGTGGACGGTGGTGAACACCCACCACCACTTCGACCACTGCTTCGGCAACGCGACCCTCGCCGCCGACCCGCCCCGCCCGGTGTACGCGCACGAGGCCGCCGCCGAGGCGATGCGCGAGCCGGACCGGCTGCTGCGGGAGGCGTACGCGGAGCTGCGCGACGAGCATCCCGCCCTGGCCGGGGAGTTGGCCGGAACCGCGCTGCTCGCGCCGACGCACAGGGTGCACGGCGAGACCGTGCTCGACGTGGGCGGCCGGCGGGTGGTGCTGCGGCATCCCGGCCGGGGGCACACCGCCGGCGACCTGGTGGTGCACGTGCCGGACGCCGACGTGCTGGTCGCCGGCGACCTCGTGGAGCAGAGCGGCCCGCCCGCCTTCGAGGATTCGTACCCGTTGCGGTGGCCCGACGCGGTGGCGGAGCTGCTGCGGATGACCACCGCGGCCACGGTGGTCGTACCGGGGCACGGCGAGCCGGTGGACGCCGGGTTCGTCCGCGCCCAGCACGCCCAGCTCGCCGAGCTGGCCCGGCTCATCCGCGCCGGGCACGCCGGCGGCGCCCCGCCCGAGCGCGTCGCCGCCGAGGCGCCCTTCGGCGCCCGTCCCAGCCTGCACGCGGTCCGCCGGGGCTACGCCGAACTCGACGGCACCGCCTGACGCCCCCTCCGGCCGCCCCATCCCGCTCGGCCGGGGCGGGCGGGGGCGGTCAGGCGGCGAAGCGGGCGAGGACCTCGGCGCGGGTGGGCATGGCGGTCGCTCCGCCGGGCGACTCGCAGACCAGGCCGGCGACCCGCAGCGCGAACGCCACCCGCCCGGCCCAGGCCGCCGGGTCGGCCGGCTCGCCGTCGACCAGCAGGTCCGCGACGAGCGCGCCCATCACGGAGTCGCCGGCGCCGGTGGCGTCCACCGCGTCGACCTTCGGCGCGGGTACGCGTACCGGATCGGCGCCGGCGGCGGCGAGCACCGCGCCGGCGGCGCCGAGCGTGACCACCACGGTGCCGGCGCCGAGTTCCCGCATGTACGCCGCCACGCCCTCCTCGGGCTCACCGGGATAGAGCAGCTTCGCGTCGGCGGCGCTCAGCTTGACGAGGTGGGCGCCGGCGGCGAACTCGGCCACCACCTCGCGCAGCCCGGCGAGGGCGGCCGGGCCGTCGAGCAGCCGGGGGCGGACGTTCGGGTCGAAGACGCGCAGCCCGGAGGCGAGCCCCCAGGCCCGGCGCGCGGCGGCCAGCGCCGGCGGCCGGAGCAGCACGATCGACCCGCAGTAGACGACGTCGGCGCCCGCGACCAGGTCGGCGTCGAGGTCGTCGGGGTCGAGCAGGACGTAGGAGGGCGGCTCGCCGTAGAACCGGAAGTCGGGCTCGGGACCGGCGAAGGTGGCCACCGCCAGCGCGGTCGGGGCGGCAACGGTGACCGCCCCGGTGAGGCCGACGCCCGCCCGGGTCAGGAAGTCACGGATCCGCCCCGCCAGGACGTCGTCGCCGAGCGACCCGACGAACTGCACCGCCCCGCCGAGCCGGGCGACGGCGACCGCCACGTTCAGCGGCCCGCCGCCGACGGCCTGCCGGTAGACCGGCTCGCCGTCGCGCTCGGTGTCGAGCAGGTCGACCAGTGCCTCGCCGAGCACCACCGCGTATCCCATCCCGTTCCTCCGTCCACGGCGGGCGCCGACCGATCTTGTCGCACCAGGCTGGCACAGTACGCGCCATGACGAGCGCTGAAGCCACCGTATTGGCCTACTGGGCGGCGTGCGAGGCGCGGGACTGGGATGCCTTCGGCCGGCTGCTCGCCGACGACGTGGTCTACCACCTGCCGCAGACCCGCGAGCGGATCACCGGCCGGTCCGCGGTGGTGCGGTTCAACCGGGAGTACCCCGACGGCTGGCACCTGACGGTGACGCGGGCGGTCGTCTCGGGCCGGCACGCCGCCACCTGGATCACCTGCGCCCACGAGGGCGCGCAGCTCGCGGCCACCAGTTTCTTCGACCTCGACGAGGCCGGTCTGGTCCGCGAGGTCACCGAGTTCTGGCCGGAGCCCTACGCGCCGCCGCCCGGCCGCGAGCACCTCGCCGAGCGCTACTGACACATCGAGCAACGGCTATTGCGCGACGTCGGCGTCGCGTGGTGGGATGGCGCTTGCCGGGAGGTGCGGGGGCTGCCGCGCCACCGGCGCCGGGTTCACATCCACGCGAGGGCAGCGGCCCGCGAGTCGGGCCGCCGACGGCGCACGTACGCCGGCCATCCGCGCCGGGGCACGTCCGCCGCGACCGTCGTATCCGCGTTTCAGCGGGGCGGCCGGTGCTGCCATCCCCGCACGTTGCCCGTGGGGCGCCCGCGTCCCGCGAGTGAGGAGAACCCGTGTCCCACCGATCGCGTACGGCCGCGTTGCTCACCGCGGCCGCGACCCTTCTCGTGGGCGCCGTCGCCCTGACGGCGGGGCCCGACCCCGCCGCCGCGCACGGCACCCCGATGACCCCCGGCAGCCGCACCTACCTCTGCTGGAAGGACGGCCTCACCAGCACCGGCGAGATCAAGCCGAACAATCCCGCCTGCTCCGCCGCCGTGGCCCAGAGTGGGGCCAACTCGCTCTACAACTGGTTCAGCGTGCTGCGCTCCGACGCCGGCGGCCGGACCGTCGGCTTCATCCCGGACGGCAAGCTGTGCAGCGGCGGCAATCCGGGCTTTGCCGGCTACGACCTGGCCCGCACCGACTGGCCGCTGACCCACCTGACGGCCGGCGCCCGGATGGAGTTCCGCTACAGCAACTGGGCCCACCACCCGGGCACGTTCTACTTCTACGTCACGAAGGACAGCTGGAGCCCGGACCGGCCGCTGGCCTGGAGCGACCTGGAGGAGCCGTTCCTGACGGTGACCAACCCGCCGCAGCGCGGCTCGAGCGGCACCAACGACGGGCACTACTACTTCAGCGGCAACCTGCCCACCAACAAGAGCGGCCGGCACCTCATCTACTCCCGCTGGGTCCGCTCCGACAGCCAGGAGAACTTCTTCGGCTGCTCGGACGTCACCTTCGACGGCGGCAACGGCGAGGTGACCGGCGTCGGCCCGGGCGGCACGTTGCCCCCGCCGACGTCCAACCCGACGACCCCGCCGCCGAACCCGACGACTCCCCCGCCGAACCCCACCACGCCGCCGCCGCACAGCGGTGACTGCATGGCGGTCTACAAGGTCATCGGCTCCTGGAACGGCGGCTTCCAGGGTGAGGTCATGATCATGAATCACACCTCGTCGACGTGGTCGGGCTGGACGGCCAACTGGACCTGGCCCAGCGGGCAGACCATCAACAGCCTGTGGAGCGGCCAACTGAGCGGCTCGGGCTCCTCGGTCACCGTGACCAACGCGCCGTACAACGGCACGCTCGCACCGGAGGCCACCACGACCTTCGGCTTCGTCGCCACCACCACCGGCACCAACACCCTGCCCACGGTCACCTGCTCCGGCCGCTGACCCACCCTCCCGGGCGCCCGGCCCCGGACCCCCGGACCCGGATCCCCGGCCCTGAATTGATCAAGAGGTTTGCGTCTCCGGAATCGTTCCCGGAGGACGCAAACCTCTTGATCGACAGCGTGGCCGCCGGCAGGACCGTCCGCAGTGCCGTGTCCCGCCGAGCCGGGCCCGGGGAGGGCTCGGCCGGGGAGGGGCACGGCCCGGGGCCGGGCCCGGGGTCGGGCCGGGTCAGCGGACCATGGAGCCGACCACGGGCTTGGTGAGCAGGGCGGACTGGTTGCGCTGGATGCCCGGGTCGAGGGTCTTGGCGACGAAGATGGCGTGCCAGATGCAGAAGATCAGGACCGTCCACACCTTGCGGGAGTGGTCGGCCTCCTCCCGCTTGTGCTCCTCCAGCAGCCGCATCGCGTACGACAGGTCGAGCAGGTCGCCGGCGCCGGAGGTGGAGAGCACGTGCCGGGCCCACTCGTACATCTCGCCGCGCAGCCAGACCCGGGTGGGGGTCGGGAAGCCCAGCTTCTTGCGGTTGACGATGGCCGGCGGCACCACGCCCTGCAGCGCCTGACGCATCGCGTACTTGGTGGCGTCGGAGCGGGGCGGGAGCTTGAGGTCCACGGGGATCCTCGACGCCACGTCGAAGACCGCCCGGTCCAGGAAGGGCACCCGCACCTCGAGCGAGTGCGCCATCGAGATCCGGTCGGCCTTGACCAGGATGTCGCCGCGCAGCCAGGTGTAGAGGTCGACGTACTGCATCTTGGTGACGTCGTCGAGCTCGGTGCACTCGGCGTAGATGGGCGCGGTCACGTCGGTGTAGCGGACCGAGGGGTCGTAGCGGCGCAGCAGGTGCTGCTTCTCCTCCTCGGTGAACATCCGGGCGTTGCCGTAGTAGCGCTGCTCGATCGGCGTGGTGCCGCGCTCCAGGAAGCTCTTGCCCTTCACGCCCTGCGGGATGGCCTTGGAGACCGCCCGCAGCCCCTTCTGCACCCCGTCGGGCAGCCCGTTGACCGAGCTCAACGACAGCGGCTCGCGATAGATCGTGTAGCCGCCGAAGAACTCGTCGGCGCCCTCGCCGGAGAGCACCACGGTGACGTGCTCGGCGGCCTTCTTGGCCACGAAGTAGAGGGGCACCAGGGCCGGGTCCGCCACCGGGTCGTCCAGGTGCCAGACGATCTTCGGCAGCGCCTCGATCATGTCGTACGGCCCGATCTTGGTCGGGATGGTCGTCACGTCCAGGTGGCGGGCCGAGTCCTGGGCGACGTCGATCTCCGAATAGCCCGGGACGTCGTAGCCGACGGTGAAGGTGAGGATGTTCGGGTTGAACTCCCGGGCCAGGGCGACCACGGCGGTCGAGTCGATGCCGCTGGAGAGGAACGAGCCGACCGGCACGTCCGAGCGCATGTGCATCCGCACGCTCTCGCGCAGCGTCTCCCGGATCTCGTGGTAGAGCCGCTGCTCGTCGTCGACCGGGGTGGGCCGGAACACCGGCCGGTACCACCGGCGCACGTCGATGCGCCCGCCCGGGGTCCAGGTCAGGTACTCGCCGGAGCCGATCCGGCTGATGCCCTTGTGCAGGGTGCCGGGCTCGGGCACGTACTGGAGGGTCAGGTAGTGGCTCAGGTTGGCCGTGTCGATGCCGGCGTCGCCCTGGTAGTTGGAGTGGGCGAAGGGCAGCAGCGCCTTCTTCTCCGAGGCCAGGTAGAGGCCGTCGGCGGTCTCCAGGTAGTGCAGCGGCTTGATGCCGAAGTAGTCCCGGCCGCCGAACGCGCGGCGCTCCTGCCGGTCCCAGACGACGAAGGCGAACATGCCGCGCAGCCGGGTGAGCACCTGCTCGCCCCAGAAGTGGTAGCCGGCGACGATCACCTCGCCGTCACCGGCGGTGGCGAACTGCGCGCCGAAGTCCCGGATCAGCTCCTCGCGCAGCTCGATGTAGTTGTAGATCTCGCCGTTGAAGGTGAGCAGGTAGCGACCGTTCGCGTAGGACAGGGGCTCTTGGCTGGAGGCCACGTCGATGATCGCCAACCGCTTGTGCGCGAACACCCCGTCCGCGTACCGGCCGGAGGCGTCGCCGACCACCTCGACACCGGTCTCGTCCGGTCCGCGGTGGTGCAGGCATTCCAACGCCCCGGCGATGTTGTCGCGGTGGGCGGCGGCGTCGCCGCGCGCACTGAAGAAGGCCAGGAGTCCGCACATGGTGGTCATCTTTCCACGCGGCCCGAGCGGGCGTCGCGGCACCGCTGGGCTCTCCCCCCGCCGCGAGGTCACGGGCCCGATGGGGACCGCGCGGGGCGCGGCGGGTGGCACGCACGGGTGGCGTCCGTCGCCCACGGCACTGCCCGCGGTCCCGGCGCGACCGGCCCCCGGCGCCGCGCGGTACCGTCTGAGCTGCGACGACGCGGAGGGAACGAGGCATGACCGACGGACGTACCGACAGCAGGCCGGCGGACGGCACCGAGTCGCACGACCCCGACTTCCCCGAGGCGTTCCTGGCGTTCATGCGGCAGGGCTGGCGCGACACCACCCTGCCGGTCGACCCCCGGCCGGAGGTGCCGAACCACGCCGAGCGACGGGCCGCGCTCTCGGCGGCCTTCCCCGGCGAGACCCTGGTCATCCCGACCGGCGGCGAGAAGGTACGCGCCAACGACACCGACCACCCCTTCCGGCCGGGCAGCGACTTCGTCTACCTGACCGGCGACCACGACCCGGACGGCGTCCTCGTGCTGCGGCCGAACGGCTCGGGCCACGACGCCACGCTGTACATGCGCCCCCGCTCGTCGCGGCGGACCGACGAGTTCTTCCGCAGCCGCACCGGCGAGCTGTGGGTGGGGCGCCGGCACACGCTGGCCGAGAAGTCGGCCGAGCTGGGCCTGCCCACGGCGGACCTGACCGAGCTGGACGCGACGCTGGCCGACCTGGCGCCGGGGCGTACCCGGGTGCTGCGCGGCTTCGACGCCCGGGTGGACTCGGCCGTGCGCCCGTACGACGGCCACCGCGCCGACGACCGGCCGGCCCGCGACCGGGAGCTGGCGATCGCCGTCTCGGAGCTGAAGCTGGTCAAGGACGAGTGGGAGATCGCCCAGCTCCAGGACGCGGTCGACGCGACCGTGCGGGGGTTCGAGGACGTGGCCCGGGCGCTGCCGGCGGACCGGGGCGTGTCGGAGCGGCTGCTGGAGGGGATCTTCGCGCTGCGCGCCCGGCACGACGGCAACGACGTCGGGTACGGCTCGATCGTGGGCGCCGGCGAGCACGCCACGATCCTGCACTGGGTGCACAACCACGGCGCCACCCGACCGGGCGAGCTGCTGCTGATGGACATGGGCGTGGAGAACCGCAACCTCTACACCGCCGACGTGACGCGGGTGCTGCCGGTCGACGGGCGGTTCACGCCGCTGCAGCGCCAGGTCTACGAGGCGGTCCACGCCGCGCAGCAGGCGGGCATCGACGCCATCCGGCCCGGCGTGGCGTTCCGGGAGGTCCACCTGAGCGCCATGCGGGTCCTCGCCCAGGCGCTGTCCGACCTGGGTCTGCTGCCGGTGAGCGTCGACGAGGCGATGGACGGTCGGTCGACGGTGTACCGGCGCTGGACGTTGCACGGCACCAGCCACATGCTCGGCATCGACGTGCACGACTGCGCGAACGCCCGCAAGGAGAAGTACCGGGACGGCACGCTGGGCGAGGGCTACGTGCTCACCGTCGAGCCGGGGCTCTACTTCCAGCCGGAGGACGAGCTGGTGCCCGAGGAGCTGCGCGGGATCGGCATCCGGATCGAGGACGACATCCTGGTGACCGCGGCCGGCGCGGTGAACCTCTCCGCCGGGCTGCCGCGCGCCGCCGACGAGGTGGAGACCTGGCTGGCCGAACAGCGCGAGGCCGGCCCGCGACTGCCGGGCTGACCCGAGGGTTCCCACCCGCACGACGGGCCCGTCGTCGGCGCGCGACGTGTCGGACGTCGATCGCGCCGGCGGCGGGGCCCAACCGTCGGCGTCCGCGTCGGTCACCCGCTTCCTGCCCGGGCCGCCGTGTTGCCCCGTTCGCTGCCCGATACGAGGGCAATGTGGGGTTTTTTCGGATAAGTCCTCGTCGCGAGGATCCTTCTCATACGGTGGGCGTCAGAGGCTGCAACCGATTTGTAGCTGGTCACGCCGCCTCGGGCGGTGCGGCCCCGTCTGGTAGCAGGAAAGGGCGGAATGCACTGATGTCCAATGACGTGACGACTCCCGACGGCGACGCCCCCGGGGGCACGCCGACGAAGGGACGACGGAAACTCTGGGTGGCCGCCGGCGTGGCCGGGCTGACCGGCATCGTCGGCCTGGCGGCCCTGGGCGGCGTGGCCGCCCGCGACGAGAAGCCCGACGGGGACCGCCTGTCGGACGCCCGCTCGTCCACCCCCAAGCAGAACGTCAGTGACGCCGTCAAGGCCGACGAGCAGGCGGGACCCGTCGGCGACGCGGCCAGGGGCGACGAGGACCGGGCCGGCGGCGACTGGGGCGGCCAGCAGGCCGGCGGTTGGCGCAGCGGTGCGGAACGCGACCACGGGGGCCGGAGCAGCAAGGTGCCCTGCGACTCCGACAAGCTGATCCAGGCCGTCATCCGGGCCAACGGATCGCGGGGCGGTACGCTGGAGCTGGCCAAGGGCTGCACCTACACGCTGACCCGCAGCGACCGGGGCAACGGGCTGCCGGTGATCACCCAGCCGATCACACTCAAGGGTGACAGGACCGCCATCGTCCGCGACGCCACCGCCGCGCGGTTCCGGATCCTCAACGTCGGCAGCGGCGGACACCTCACCCTCAAGGGCCTGACCGTCAAGGGCGGCCAGACCCTCGACGGCGTGGCACCCGGATCTCCGGAGGCGCTCTGGTCGCGGTACTCGACCTCGATCACGGCCACGGCCCGGGCGGGTGGGGCCACGGCCCGCGCGAACGGCGCCGCGCCCCGGGCGAAACCTGCGACGCCGGCCGCCGGGAGCGTGAAGATCGCCACCGGGGCGAAGGCCGACGGGCAGGCGGGCGGCGTGCGGACCCTGGCGCAGCCGGGCTCCGCCGACGGCGCCGGCATCCTGGTGCAGCCGGGCGGCAGCGCCGACATCCTGCACAGCGAGATCACCCACAACCAGGCCGGTGCCAGCGGGGGCGGCCTGGCCAACTTCGGGCACACCCGGATGAGCGGGAGCAGCGTCGCGCACAACACCGCCTTCCTGTACGGCGGCAACGTCCTCAACGCCGGCGTGCTCCAGATCGACGAGTCGAAGGTGAAGGACGGCAACGCCGGGATCGGCGGGGGCGGCATCGCCAACGGCGCCCCGGGGATCCTCTCGGACGACGTCGACGGCGGCTCGGTCTGGGTCTACAAGAGCGAGGTGACCGGCAACGACACCGTCGGCTTCGGCGGCGGCATCCTCGACGTGGGGGGCATCACCACCGTCCACGAGTCGAAGGTCGCCGACAACCGGGCCCTGCTCGCCGGGGGCGGCATCGCGGTGGCGGACGACAGCCAGCTCGCGCTGACGCGCGCCACGATCGCCAGGAACGTCACCGCCGGGGTCGGCGGCGGGCTGGTGGTGGCGGACGACAGCACCGCCACCATCGAGGACAGCGCGGTGAAGGAGAACACCGCCGGGTTCTTCGGCGGCGGGATCTTCACCGAGGACAGCGACGTCACGCTGCGGCGCAGCGAGGTCGTCGGCAACCGGGCCGTCGGGCCGTTCGGCCGGGGCGGCGGCATCCACAACAGCGGCGGGGGCACCGTGGCGCTGGACGACACCAGGGTGGCGCACAACGTCGCCACCCTGGCGCCCGGGGGCATCTTCAACGCGCCCGGCGGCACGGTCGCCCTGGACGAGGAGTCCGCCGTGACGGCCAACCGGCCCACCAACTGCACCAATGTTCCCGGCTGTTTCGCCTGACCGCGAGCGGCTGATCCACATAGAGGACGGCCCCTTCCCACACCCGTGGGGAGGGGCCTCCCGTTTCGGCGCCCGGGCCGGCGTCCGGCCCCTCCCCGACCCCTCCGGCCCTCCCCGCCCCCTCCCAGCCCTCCCGGGCGCTCACGCTCCGTAACGGTCGGGCAGTCCCCGACGTACGGACGACGCACCTAATGTGGGCTTCTTTCGGATATCGCCCCGAGGCGAGGAAGATTCTCATAACGTCTGGTTCGGGAGCTACAACCGATTTGTAGCAGGGGACGCTCGCCTGTGGCGCCGCGACCCTGTCTGGTACGAGGAGAGGGCAGAGAGCTCCGATGTCCAACTACCTAACGAACAACGACTCCGAGCGGCCGGCGGCGCCGAAGCGTCGCCGCAAGCTCTGGCTCGCCAGCGGTGTGGCCGGGTTGACCGGCGTGGTCAGCCTCGCCGCCGTGGGCGTTGCCACCGGCGCCGGCGCGGTCGGCGTGGACGGCCTGAAGTGGTCCACCGCGCAGCAGGTCAGCAAGGACGGCGACCGGGGCGCGGACCGTGAGGAGAAGGGCCGCGAGGGCGACCAGGGCCGCGAGGGCAAGGAGGACCGGGACCGGTACGACAAGGACCGGGACCACAAGGATCGCGGGAAGGAGGTGCCCTGCGACTCCGACAAGCTGATCCAGGCGATCGTGTACGCCAACGCCAACCACGGCGGCGTGTTCGAACTGGCCAAGGGCTGCACCTACACCCTGACCCGGCACGACGACCTCGGCAACGGCCTGCCGGTGATCACGCAGTCCGTCACGCTCAAGGGCCACGACACCAAGATCGTGCGGGAGGCCACCGCCGAGCAGTTCCGGATCTTCAACGTCGGCAACGGCGGGCACCTCACCCTCAAGGGTCTGACCATCAAGAACGGCCAGACCGTCGAGCGGCAGTTGGTGCCGATGGTGACGCCGGAGTCCGTCTGGTCGCGCTACTCCAACTCGGTCGAGGCGACGGCGGCGGCGAAGGCCGGCAAGCCGTACCTGCCGCTGCTCCAGGCCGCGCCGAAGGGCGCGGCGGCGGCCAAGGCCGCGGCGGCCAAGGCTGACGTCGGTGTGCTGGAGGAGCCGGAGCCCAACGACGGGGCCGGCATCCTGGTGCAGCCGGGCGGCTCCGCCGACATCGAGAAGAGTCACATCGTCGAGAACCAGGCCGGCGGCAGCGGCGGCGGCATCGCCAACTTCGGCAAGACCAGCCTGCGCCACACCACGGTCGCCGACAACACCGCCTTCTTCTTCGGCGGCGGCATCCTGAACGCCGGGGTGCTGAAGATCGACGAGTCCAACGTCAAGGACAACAACTCGGGTATCGGCGGCGGCGGCATCGCCAACGGCGCCCCGGGCATCTTCCGCGACGACGTCGAGGGCGGAACCGTCTGGATCGAGAAGAGCGAGATCAGCGGCAACGACACGATCGGCTTCGGCGGCGGCCTGCTCGACATCGAGGGCCACACCACCGTCAAGTACTCCAAGATCACCGACAACAACGCGGTGATCGCGGGCGGCGGCATCGCCGCGGCGGACGACAGCCAGCTCCACCTGCACAAGGTCACGATCGCCAAGAACACCACCGTGGGTGTCGGCGGCGGCATGGCCCTGGCCTTCGGCGCCATCGCCACGGCGGAGAAGACCGAGGTCAAGGAGAACGTCGCCGGCTTCTTCGGCGGCGGCGTGTTCAACCTCTTCAGCGAGGTCACGTTCCGCGACAGCGAGATCGTCGGGAACCGGGCCGTCGGGCCGATCGGCATCGGCGGCGGCATCTTCAACGCCTTCGGCGAGGTCAACCTGCAGGACACGAAGGTGGCGCACAACTTCTCCACCATCCGGCCTGGCGGGGTGTTCAACTTCGGCGGCGAGGTGAACGTGGACGACAAGTCCGCGATCAAGGGCAACAAGCCGACGAACTGCCTGGGCAGCCCCTCCCCCGTGGAGAACTGCTTCGGCTGAACCACCCTCGGGTGACGTGCGGCCGGCGCCACCGGCACCGGCCGCACGGACCGGGCGAACATCGCAGACGCCCCCCTGCCGCACCAGCGGCAGGGGGGCGTCCCGCGTCGCGCGTCAGTTCTGCACGAAGACCGCCACGCTGCGGGGCGGCACGCTGAACGTGCCGCTGGCCCGGTCGAAGGAGGCCGTCCGCAGCGCCTCGTCGGCCGAGGTCCGCAGCACCGGGTGCAGCGCCACGTCCGCCCCGCGCAGCCCGGTCAGCCGCTGCGTCGCCGTCTCGGGCGTGGCGTTGAAGACCACCGTCACCGACTTCCACCGCCCGTCGAGGCCCCGGCCGTCCAGCGTCATCGTGAGCACGCCGGGGGTCTCCCGCGTGCCGGAGAGCGGGAAGGCGACCCGCTTCTGCACCTGCTCCGCCGTGGTCAGTCCGAAGACCGGCGAGGAGCCCCGGATCTTCAGCAGCTCGGCGTAGCGGGCCCCGGCCAGGTCGATCGCCGCGCAGTCCGGCACCAGCGCCGGGTCGGCCAGCAGCGGCTTGGCGTACGGCCACTTGTCCCGGTTGTCCTGCTCGGGCGGCAGCCCGGCGCCGAACCCGTTGCCCTGGGCGCAGTCCCAGCGGATCTGGTTGAACCAGTCGCCGGAGTTGTACGAGTTGCGGTCCAGCGACTTCGAGCGCAGCCGCTCGGTGCCCGTGGTGACGAAGCCGGGCCCCTGCCCCATCACGACCGTGCTGAGCGCCAGCACCTGCATCCGGGCCCGGTCCGCCGCCGTGGTGTCCTGCGGCAGCTTGTACGCCAGCGCGTCGTACAGGATCTCGTTGTCGTGCGCGTCGACGTAGGTGACCGCCTCCCCCGGCGCGGCGGTGTAGCCGGCGGGCGAGCCGTTGTAGTCGACCTGCGCGCCGGTCACCTGCCCTCCCGACGAGTCGGTGAACCGGTACCCGCGCAGGTTGCCGGTGAGCCCCACCTTGATCAGGTCGTGCTGGTGCAGCAGGCGGGCCCGCTGCTGGGCCGTGGACCCGTTCACGTCGTCGCCGTTGGGGTCGGTGAACAGTCCGGAGGCGAAGCCCTGCACCCGGGGGTTGGCGTCGAAGGGCCCGCCGCCGCGCACCGCGTCGCGGAGCCGGTCGTTGAAGGTGCCGATCCCGGTGCCGGCCATGTTGGCCTGGGTGGCCTGGGTGAATCGGGCGTCGTTCGCGACCTCGCCGAAGTTCCAGCCCTCGCCGTAGAGCAGGATCTTCTTCCCGTCCACGCCGTCGCGGGCGACGGTCAGCTCGTCGAGCGCCTCGCGTACGGCCAGGATGTTCGCCTTCGGGTGGTGGCCCATCAGGTCGAACCGGAAGCCGTCCACCTTGTACGCGCGGGCCCAGGTGACCAGGGAGTCCACGGCGAGCTTGCCCATCATGGCGTGCTCGGGGGCGGTGTTGGCGCAGCAGGTCGAGTTGGCGACGCTGCCGTCGTCGAGCAACCGGTGGTAGTAGCCGGGCACGATCTGGTCGAGCACCGACTTGGGGTCGGCGCCCGCCGCCGAGGTGTGGTTGTAGACGACGTCCATCACCACGCGCAGCCCGGCGCCGTTCACGCCGGCCACCATCCGCCGGAACTCGGTGGTGCGCTTCGCCCCGACCGGGTCGACGGCGTAGCCGCCCTCCGGCACGGTGTAGTGCAGCGGGTCGTACCCCCAGTTGTAGCCGTCGGTGTCCGCCACGGCCGCGACGCACTTCTGCTGCTGCTCGGAGTCCGGCGGGAGCGCGGCCAGGTCGCAGGCCGGCTGCCGCTGGTCGGCGCGGCGCTCGGGGATGGTGGCGAAGTCGAACGCGGGCAGCAGGTGCAGGTGGGTCACCCCGGCGTCGCCGAGCGCCTTCAGGTGCTTCATGCCGGCGGTGCCCGGGTCGGTGAAGGCGAGGTAGGTGCCCCGCCGCTCGGCCGGCACGGTGCCGTCGGCGATCGAGAAGTCCCGCACCGACAGCTCGGAGATCTGCACCTTGGTCGACGGCACCGCCGCCGGCTTGCGCAGCGACGCCCATCCGGCCGGCGCGAGCGCCGGGTCGGCGAGGTCCACGATCTGGCTGTGCGTGGAGTCCGGCGCCAGCGCCAGCGAGTACGGGTCGGTCACGGCGGCGGTGGTCATCTTCTGCGTCGCCGGCTGCCACGCCTGGACCTGGTAGCGGTAGTACCGGCCGGTCCAGTCCCGGGAGCCGCGCACCGACCAGACGCCGGTGCGGTCGTCGCGGCGCATCGCCACCGTCCGCGGCGTCGCGGTCGGCGAGTCGAAGAGCTGCAACGACACCTGCTGCGCCGTCGGCGCCCAGAGCGCCAGCGTGGGCACCTTGCCGGCGAAGGTCGGCCCGAGCCGCGCGTCGGTGGCGCGGGCGTAGACGTCGTCGAGCACGCCGGGGATCTGCACGCCGGTCGCGGCGAGCAGGGCGCCCTCGGCGTCCCGCTCGGTCACCAGGAGTTGCCCGCGCAGGGCCGCCGGGACCTTCGCCAGGTCCCGCCGGTCGAGCGTGAAGGCGCCGTGCGCCCACAGGTGCGGGAAGGCCGCGCGCTGGGCCTCGGTGAGCCCGTTGCGCTGCGCGGTCAACGGCAGGGTGGTGTACGTCCCGGTCAGCTCGCCGTCGGCGACGGTGACCCCGCCGGCCGGGGCGGCCACCAGGGCGTACGTCCTGCCGTCGGTGGGCCCCGCCTGCCAGGCGACGGTCGAGCGGTCGATCCAGTGCGCCTTCTGCTTCGTGATGTCGACGTCGCGACCGGCGGCGGACGCGGTGGACGGCAGCAGCCGGCCGGGCGTGCCGGCGAGCAGCCACACCTCCCGCCCGGCGCCGGCGAAGTCGAGCCGCTGGTCGGTCGGCAGGTCCTTCTCATCGCCGGAGTGGATGATGTAGCTCAGCCCGGTCGCCCCGGCGGCCAGCGGCACCCGGAAGACCGCGCCGAAGGCGTCGATCCGGGCCGGGGCGAGCGGGGCTGCCCAGTCCGTCGGGTTGGCGGCGCCGTCCCACAGGTGCAGGCCCCAGCCGTCGTAGTTGCCGTCGGCGCGGCGGTAGTGGATGACGGCGGTGCCGTCCTCCACCGGCGGGTCCGGCTCGCCGGTGGCGGCCTGCCGGCTCGGATAGGTCGCCGGGTCGTCCTGCTTGACCCAGACCTCGCCGGTCTTCGTCACGTCGATCGTCCGATCCTGTTCCACGTCCTTGTTCCCGGACTTGTCGACCACCAGGAAGCCGACCGACTTCGCGCCCGGCTTGAGCTTCACCCAGGCGAACCGGCCGTAGGAGTCCTCGCCGGCGAACGGCTGCCCCTTGGGCCACTCGGTGGCGTACGCGGGGTCGATGTCGCCCCACGCGTAGAGGCCCCAGTCGTCGTAGCCGCCGGCGGGGCGCTGGTAGTGCACCACGGCCCACTCGCGGGAGGCGGACTGCGCCGGGGTGCCCACGGTCGCGGTGGACCGGGCGGTCGCGGTACGGCCCTTCCCGTCGCGGACGACGGCCTTGTACTCGATCCTCGTGCCACCGGCCAGCCCGGTCAGGTCGTGGTGCACCGTGTACGGGGCCCGGTCGGCGCTGCCGAGCAGCGTCCACCTGCCGCCGGCGACCCGGGCGGCGACGGTGACGGTGGCCAGCGGGTCGCCGGTGACCTGCGCGGTGACGGCGGCCTTCGTGGCGACGGGCTCGCCGGGCGCCGGGGCGGTGATCGTGATCCTCGGCGCGGCGTCGGGCGACGCGATCGGCGTGCCCGCGCGGTGCACCACGGCCGACAGCGGCGGCACGGTCAGCGTGAGTTTGCCGTCCGCGCCGGCGACCGGGGCGGCCGACGCGCCGTAGACGCCGGTGAAGGTGGCGCCGGCCGACCAGGTGTCCACGGTGACAGTCTGCGCCGTCGCGGCGTTGTTCACCGCGACCACGTACTCGGTGCGCTGCTTCGGGTCGATCCGGGAGAACGCGAAGACGCCGGGGCCGTCGGCGGCGTACCGGCTGACCTGCACGCCGTCGCGCAGCGCCGGGTGCGCCTGACGCAGCGCGCCCAGCTCGGCGATGGCCCGGTAGAGCGGGTGCGCGCGGTCGAACTGGTCGCTGGTGTGGGTGCGGTCGGTGCCGAGCAGGTCGTCGTCGAGGTAGTCGGGGGTCTTCGAGGCGAACATGTCCTGCCGGGCGTCCTTGTCGCCGCCCGGGCCGGTGAAGCCCTGCTCGTCGCCGGAGTAGACCACCGGCTGGCCCCGGGTGAGGAACATCAGCTCGTGGGCGAGCTGGTCGCGGCGCAGGTGGGTGGCCGGGTCGGTGCCGCCGCCGGCGATGAACGAGCCGATCCGGCCCATGTCGTGGTTGCCGAGGAAGGTGGTGAGCCGGCGCGCGTCGGTGTCGCGGGCGCGGTAGAGGTCGTCGCGGGCGTACACGTCGGCGAGCGCCCTGGCGGAGCCGTCCCCGGCGGTGTAGCCGCGGGCCGCCTCCTGGAAGGCGAAGTCGAGGGTGGCCGGCAGGCCGCCGCGGCGCACGTAGGTCGAGGTGACCTCCGGGTCGGCGCTGTAGACCTCGCCGAACATGAAGAAGTCCTTCTTGCCCACGCGCGCGGCGGCGCGCTCGATGCCCTGGCTGAACTGCGGCCAGAACTCGAGGTTGGCGTGCTTGACGGTGTCCAGCCGGAAGCCGTCGACGCCGGTGGACGCCACCCAGTCGGCGTAGACCTTGGTCAGGCCCCGCACCACCTCGGGGCGCTCGGTCCACAGGTCGTCGAGGCCGAAGAAGTCGCCGTACTCGCTGTTCTCCCCGGCGAAGGTGGAGTCGCCCCGGTTGTGGTACATCGTCGGGTCGTTCAGCCACGCCGGGACCTTGACCCTCGCGTCGGCGGGGGTCGCGAAGGTCGGGGTGTACGGGAACGACGTGGTGTCCACCTTCGGGAAGCCCCGGCTGCCGTCGGCGTGGTTGCGGTCCTCGAAGGGACGCCCCTGCGCGTCGGTGTACGGCGACGTCGCCTTGTCCACGTAGGTGTACTTGTCCTCGGCGTACCTGATGACGTCGGCGGTGTGGTTGACGATGACGTCGAGATAGACCTTGATCCCCCGCCGGTGGGCGAGCGCGACCAGCCGCTTCAGGTCCTCGTTCGTGCCGAAGTGCGGGTCGACCTGGGTGAAGTCGGTGATCCAGTAACCGTGGTAGCCGGCGGAGACGTCGGCGCCGGTGCCCTGCACCGGACGGTTCTTGAAGACCGGGGCGAGCCAGATGGCCGTCGTGCCGAGCCCCTCGATGTAGTCGAGCCGGTCCATGACGCCCTTGAGGTCGCCGCCGTGGTAGAAGCCCTTGTCCTTCGGGTCGAGGCCGGTGGAGAGGCGGTCACCGGCGAGGCCGCCGGTGTCGTTGCGCCGGTCGCCGTTGGCGAACCGGTCCGGCAGGACGAAGTAGAACTGCTCGGCGCGGGCCCGGCCGCTGGTGCCCGCGGAGAGCAGCGCCTCCGCCGAGGGCTCGGCGCGCCACTGCGTGGCGCCGGCGGTGGCCAGCGGACCGGTGCCGTCGGAGGCGTCGGCGCCGAGCTGGCGCACGGCGAGCGGGGTGCCGACGAGGGTGAGGGTGAGCAGGGAGACGAGGGCGAGCAGGGCCTTGCGCGGTATCGGCGGGGGTTTCATCGACGCCTTCCTCTGGTCGCTGACTGGCCCGCACGCTAGCTCTTGCCGAAACGTTCTGCAATACCTTGCAAACAAAGTCGTAACACGACAGCAGGCTTGCAAAAGGCATGGCCCGGCGGGAACCCGCCGGGCCGCAGGGATAGGGGGTGGCTAGAGGCGGCAGGCAGCCCCGTCGACCGTGCAGCCGGCCGGGCGGCTCTGCGTGCCCTGGACGTAGAACCGCAGCGCCGTCGACGCGCCCGGGGGCAGGTCGCCGCCACTGCGGTAGGTGAAGCCGTCCTCGATCCGCTGCGCCGTCCCCTGTGGCCCGCCCTCGATCCACGCGCTGCCCAGCCGCGCGCCCGGGAAGGTCAGCCGCGCCGTCCATCCCCGACCGGTCACCGACGTGTTGCTGAGCAGCACCTCCCCGACGAACCCGTCCGCGTACGACTCCAGCACCCGGTAGCGGCCGGTCACCGGCGACGCAGAGGACGACGGCGGCGCGATCAGCGCCGCGTCGCCGCTGCCGGTGGGCGTCGGGGACGGTGGACTGCTGCGGCGGGCGGGTGTGGACTGCCCGGGCGTGGGCCGGCTGGTGACCCGGCGCGACGGTGCGGCCGTCGCCCGCGGCGACCGGGTCGCCGTCGGGCTGGTCGCCGACGGTATCGGCTCGGCGAGGCCGACGGTCGGCAGGGGTGGGCCGGGTTGCGCGTCGAACGCGGGACCGCGACCCCGGTAGGTGCCGAGCGCGATGGCCAGCAGGACCACCATCACCACGACACCGACGGAGACCACGATCCACGGCGAGGACGCGACGGCGGTCGTGCCGTAGGACCTGTTCGATGCTCGGCGCATGCCGGACATGACACTCCTCCCGCGGTCGTCCGGGGCAGCGTAGCGGGCGATGGCTACATGGTGCGACCGCTCGCGTACGGCCGTGACCGCTCCCGTGCCCCCACGGGCCGGCGCGACCGACGGGTGCCGCGGCCCCCGCCGGCCGTCAGGCGGTGCGCAGGACGGTGCAGATGACCGGGCCGTCGTCGGCGAACCGCAGCAGGTAGCGGTAGCGCTCGCCCGGGACCGCCCGGCCCCGGCTGTCCAGGAACTCCCACTCCACCGTCACCATGGTCAGCAGCGCGGACATCGGCTGCACGTCCTCGATCGCGGCGTGCGCCGCGACCAGTTCGCGCTCCTGGTAGTCGGGGGCCGCGCCCACGAAGGACAGCGCCACCGCCGCCGGCGAGGTGAACGAGAAGCTGTACGTGTCGGCGACCACCAGCCCCGGCAGGGCGTAACAGCCGGCGATGGCGGGCACGTCGCCGGTGGTCAGCGCCACGCCGTACCGGTCGAAGAAGTCGGTCAGCGTGTCCAGATCGGTGGAGGCTCTCACGCGCACAGCAATTGCCGGCCGGGCGGCGGGCCAAACCTCAGCGCGGCGGGATGCGCACCTCGATCTCGGCTCCGAGCCGGGCGCCGCCCGCGAGACCGAGGTCGTCGCCGCTCCAGAACCGACCCGGGTCGTACCAGTTGGGACGCCGCCCCGCCGGCAGCAACCCCATCGCCTCGTAGGTCACCGCGACCACCTCCGCGCAGTACGCCGTCTCCAGTGCACGGTCGCGCGCGGCGGTGCCCGCGCGCCCGGACGCGGCCACCCCGGCCCGGTCGGGCGCCGGTGTGCCGGGGCGAAGCCCCGCCCGGCCGGGCAGGGCCGGCAGTCGCACCGCCGGGACCCGGCCCCGCAGCCAGCGCCAGGCGAGCTGGGCGGTGGACGGGAACGGGGTGCCGTCCAGGCGGGCGACGGTGCGCAGCACCGCCCTCTCCATCTCCGCGTCGGCCGCCGGGTCGAGCTGGCGCAGCCAGCCCCGCTGGCCGTAGCGGTTGGCCCAGACGCAGACCGCGTCGCGCAGGTCGTGCAGCTGCACGCCGCGCTGGTGGGTGCCCGTCCACATGTCCGGCAGCGACCGGCCCAGCTCGGCGTGCCACATCAGGGGCGGCATGTCGTCCAGCACGACCGCCATGCCGACGTGGTTGACCGGACTGTTGGTGGTCAACTGGATGGCCCGGTCGGGCACGCTGCGGCCCCGGAACACCCACACGTCGCCGGTGCGGGTCAGTTCCACGGCCTCGTCCAGGCTGATGCTCATGGGGGTCTACCCTAGGCCGATGCGGCAACGGATGCGGTGGTGGAAGGTCCTCGGGCTGGCCGGCCTGGCCGGCGTCGCGGCGTCGGGCGTGGTCATCGCCCGGGCCGAGCGGCGGCGCCGGGCGTACACCCCGGAGGAGATCCGGGCCCGGCTGCGCGACCGGCACGCGGAGGCGACGGCGCCCACCGACGACGCGCGCTGACCGCCCGGCGTCAGTCGACGTCGTGGTGGTTGCGCTCCCAACGCCCCCCGACCGGCGGGGTGTCGAGCCGCACCGCGCCGACGGCGTTGCCGGCGAGGTCGTTGTCCTCGATCCGGCACGACACGCAGCTTCCGGCCGGCGTGATCCAGAGCCCGTGGGTCTGCGTCTGCTCGTCGCGGTGGTCCCAGATCCGGTTGCCGCGCACGGTGGCGGAGTCGAACGGCGCGTTGACGGTGATGCCCGCCCGGATCGGCGGGGCCGCCGGCAGTTCGTACGCCGCTCCGGGCGGCGGCGTGTCCTCGTTCCAGCCGGTCGGCGAATCCGCCCGCACCTCCGCGAGGGTGAGGTCGGTGTCGGTGTTGGACACCACCACCGCCATGCGTGAGCCGACCCGCACCACCTTGCCCCGGTGCCCGTCGTGCGGCCAGTGCGCGGTCAGGTCGGTGACGGAGCGGTGGTGGTAGCGCACCGACTCGCCCTCGCCGGTGGCGGCCGGGGCGCACCGCCGGCCGTTGTTGCGGATCCGGTTGTCGACCACGACCGCGTCGGTCATCGGCCGGTCGACGCGGATCGCGTCCAGCCCGTTGTCCCAGAACTCGTTGCCGTCGACGACGACGCCCTCCGCCGCGCCCCGGTGGCCGCGCCCCAGGTCGTGCTCGTGGTAGCCGTACTCGCCGTTGGCGCTGATCCGGTTCCCGCGCACGGTGTACGGGCCGGGCGTGTTGCCCATGCTGATCCCGTCGCGGACGTTGCGGTCGATGACGCAGTCGCTGACGATGCCGCCCCGGCCGGCGACCCCCGCCGTGCCGTTGCCGGAGACGTCGAAGCCCGCCTCCAGGTTGCCGGTCAGGGTGCAGGCGGAGACGATCAGCCCGTCGGCGCCCCAGTCGGAGATGCCGAAGCGGTTCGCCTGGCTGTGGCAGCCGATGATGCGGTAGCCGCGCGGCGGGGTCCAGTAGTCCTTCTGAAGTTCCAGGAAGATCCCGTTCGTGCCGTTGCCGACGGCCGTGCAGTTGGCGATCGTGAGACGCTCCACGTCGCCCCACCCGCCGATGCCGACGCCGATGCCCGCGCCGCCCATCTCCTCGCCGTTGTCCAGCCGGCCGCAGCCCACCACCACGACGCCGTCGATCAGGCTGTCCTGCAGGAAGTCGCAGCCGAGCCCGGTGGCGCCGGTGTGGTGGATGTAGAGGTTGCGGAAGACGCCGCGCACCACGTACTGCAGGCCGAGCCCCTTGGCCAGGTAGTTGTACTCGACCATCGCCACGCCGGAACCGTCGATCTCGAAGTCCGCGAAGGTGCAGTCGGCGATGTACCGCTCGCGGCTCGCGCCGTGCTGCACGGTGGTCCAGAAGGCCAACGGCGTCGGGTCGGCCCGGTTGCCCTCGTTGCTGAGCAGGAACCGCGTCGCTCCCGGGCCCGCGCCGATCAGCGACACCCCGCTGCGCCAGACCGTGCCGGCGTCCCGGATCGAGTAGAGCCCCGGCGGGCAGTGGATGACCCGGGCCCGCCCGTCGGCGGCGTAGCCCTCGCCCAGGCGGTCGACCAGGGCCGACAGCGCCGGCTGGTCGTTCGTCACGCCGTCGCCGCGCAACCCGAACTCCCGCGCGTCACACCACAGCGGCGCCCCGGCGACGGGGGTGAGCCGCTTCGCGGCGGTGGACAGGCCCTGTTGCGGCATCCGACCCCTCCTCTGCGGCATCCGGTCGTTCGCCCGCGAGCGGCGCATTCCCGCCGCGCCCGTCCGGAAACGCGCTACGCCGTCGGGTCGGGGCCGGGCTGCGCGTCGGCGCCGGGCGTCGCGCCGCTGCGGCGCACCGCCTCCGCCAGCGCCCCGGCGGTACGCCCCACGACCGCTCCCCCGTCGTCGAGCAGCAGCAGGGGCCGCTGGATCAGCTCCGGGGCGGCCACCATCGCCTCGATCCAACGCGGCTCGGCCGCCTCGTCGCGTGGCCAGTCGGCCATGCCGAGGGCCGCCGCGGCGGGCTCCTGCGTGCGGCACACGTCCCAGGGACGCGCGTCGAGCCGGCGCAGCACCTCGGTCAGCTCCGCCGCGCTCGGCGGCCGGTCCAGGTAGGGGCGCACCGCGTAGCCGATTCCCGCCTCGTCGAGCGCGGTGCGGGCGGCGGCGCACTTCGAGCACGACGGGTTGTTCCAGATCTCCATGCCCGCCATGGTCGCAACCGTCCCGCCACCGGCCCGCCGCGGGCCGTCCGGGGGCAGCTCCACCCGGCTCCGGCTGTTCGTCCCTTCCGTACGGGGCCGGAGCGGCGCGGGCGGACCGCCCTGCGGATCCGGCACGATGTCAAGACCGGCCACTCGGCGACGACCACTGAGCGAGCGGCGTCACCGGGGCGCCCGCGGGCGAGGAGAAGAAGACGTGAAGTTCCTGTTGATCATGCACATGAACCCGCGGATCTGGGAGGCCCTCACCGAGGAGGAACGCAACGAGGTGATGCAGGGCCACGACGAGTTCATCGCGACGATCCGCGGGTCCGGCGAGATGCTCGGGTCGGCCGCGCTGGCCGAGCCCGCCGAGAGCGTCGTCGTCCGGGTCCGCGGGGGCGCGCCCGCGGTGAGCGACGGCCCGTACCTGGAGGCCAAGGAGTACCTGGGCGGCTACTACCTCGTCGAGTGCGCCGACCGGGACCGGGCCGTCGAGCTGGCCGCGCTGATCCCCGACGCCAGGGTGGAGGGCCTCGGCGTCGAGGTCCGTGAGGTCATCTTCTCGATGGGGGCCGACGCGGCCTCGGACGGGTGAGCGGTGCGGCGGCGAGCTGAGCCGGGCGGGTCGAGCGGCGAGGATCTCGGGCGCCTGCTGCGGGAGCTCGCGCCCCGGGTTCTCGGCGCGCTGCTGCGCAGGTACGACGACTTCGACGCCTGCGAGGACGCGCTCCAGGAAGCGATGCTGGCGGCGACGGTCCAGTGGCCGGTCGACGGGGTACCGGAGCACCCCCGCGCATGGCTGATCACGGTCGCCGCCCGCAGGTTCATCGACCAGATCCGCAGCGAACGGGCCCGCCGCGACCGGGAGACGGTCAGCGCGAGCCGGGAACTCCCGGACGCGTTGGTCGTCCCCGGCCCCGACGAGCGGGTTCCGCGCGACCACGACGACACCCTGACGCTGCTGTTCCTGTGCTGCCATCCCGCGCTCACCCCGGCCTCGCAGGTCGCCCTCACGCTCCGGGCCGTCGGCGGACTCACGACGGCCGAGGTCGCCAGCGCCTTCCTGGTGCCCGAGGCCACCATGGGTCCGCGAATCAGCCGCGCGAAGCAACGGATCCGGGCCACCGACACGACGTTGCGCGCGCCGGCGTACGCCGAGCGGCTGGGCGCCGTCCTGCACGTGCTCTATCTGGTCTTCAACGAGGGCTACACCGCGACCTGCGGCCCCGACCTGCACCGGCCCGACCTGTCCACCGAGGCCATCCGGCTCACCCGGGCCATCCACCGTGCGCTACCCGACGACGGGGAGGTCGCCGGCCTGCTCGCGCTGATGTTGCTGACCGACGCCCGCCGCGCGGCCCGCACCGACGCCGAGGGCGGCCTGATCCCGCTGGCCGAACAGGACAGGCTCCGCTGGGACGCCGGTCTGATCGAGGAAGGCACCCGGCTCGTCACCGACGCGATGCTGCGTTGCCCGCTCGGCCCGTACCAACTGCAGGCGGCGATCGCGTGCCTGCACGTGCAGGTGCCCGACGTGGCGGACACCGACTGGCGGCAGATCAGGTTCCTCTACCGGCTGCTGTGCCGGATCGCGCCCAATCCCATGGCCACGCTCAATCACGCGATCGCCGTGGCGATGACCGACGGTCCGGGCGCCGGCCTGGCGATGTTGTCGACGCTGGCCGCCGACGACCGGATGGCCCGTCACCATCGACTCGTGGCCACCCGCGCCCACCTGCGGGAACTCGCCGGAGACACGGCGGCTGCGCGGGAGGACTACCTCCTCGCGGCCCGGCGCACCGCCAGCCTGCCCGAACAGCGCTTCCTGCGGGCCCGGGCCGACCGACTCGCGCCGCTGGGCGGGCCGGCCAGCACAGGCCACGCGCGGGATGCGGTTGGGGGCTGATGTCCGGTTCTGGGCCCATAGATTCGGGCTGTTCATCCGGTTTGTGGGGTTTCGTGGTGGCCGACGCCACCGGCCCGGCGGGCATGGGCCGGGGGCCCGGGTCGTTGTAACCATCGTGAGCGCGTGACCCCCCGGGGCCCTCCTGGCGGCCGGGGCCGACGGTCGGAATGCCGGCCGGGCCCGCGTCGTTACACCCCGGACGCGCCCCACCCCTCATCGAAGGGGCGCACCACTGGATTCGACCCTTTCCTCCACCCGCGGCGCGCCCGCCCCCCTCTGGTGTGCGTCGCGGTACCCCCGATCGAAAGGTGCCGACCATCATGCGTACCGACATGCTGCGTAGGACCGCTCTGACCGCTGCCGGGCTCGCCTTCGCCGGCGGCG
>NZ_JBAKHL010000085.1:0-26689 GCF_036902715.1 Micromonospora sp. CPCC 205546 | reverse complement strand
GTCGCCGCCGCGCCCGCGCCGGTCGGCCTGGCCGCCGCGGGCGGGCCGGACCTCGCCGGGGCGCGGCGGCTGCTCGGCGGGCTGCTGCCCCGCGTGCCGGCGTCCACGGCGTTCTGGGGGCTCACCACGCCGGCGTTCGCCGTGTCGGTGCCGGTGGTGTTCCAGCTGGTCGACCCGGGGGCGCTGGCCCGGTCCTTCGGGGGCGTCGACCCGTACCTGGCGCTGGGGGTGCTCGGGTCGCTGACCGCCGCGCTGATCTTCGCCGCCGGCCGGGGCCGACTGGCCGACGACAGCCTGGAGACCGCGCAGCCCCGCTCGCTGCGGGAGACGCTGCGGCACAGCGCCCACGAGGCGTCCTTCGTCACCGTCTGGGTCGCCGTGGCGTACCTGGGCTGGCAGGTGGTGACCACGGCGACCGGCTTCGACGGCTCGCAACTCGCCCTCACCGGGCTCGTCGGCGTGCTGGTCGGCGCGGGCGTCGGCCTGATCCCCGGCTGCGCGGTGCAGATCGTCTTCACCGGCCTGTACGTCGGCGGCGGCCTGCCGCTGCCCACCCTGGTCGCCAACGCGATAAGCCAGGACGGCGACGCGCTGATCCCGCTCGCCGCGCTGCGCCGGCACTCGGCGGCGCTGGCCACCGTCGTCACCACCGTCCCGGCGGCGGCCGTCGGCGCCGCGCTGCTCGTCCTGCTCTGATCCCGTACCCGAGGGAGGACCGATGTCCGTCGCGATCCCGATCGCCCGTGCCCGGCGCAAGCTCGTCGTCTTCGCGGTGCTGACCGCCGTCGCCGTGGTGGCCGGCCTGCCGGGTTGGACCGTCGCCGCGCTGGCGCTGACCTGCCTGGCGATCCCGCTCGCCGTGGCGGTCGCCGGGGGCCCCGGCCTGGCGCGTGAGCTGCTGCGTCCGAGGCGCGGCGCGGCGACCTCCGGTGGTCTGGGTCACAGCTCGGAACAAGGGGAACGATTTGGTACTTGAGTGGAACACGCTCAACTCAACGCGATAGCAGGTGTTCGATGGCAACCCTTCCGGTACTTCCCCTGACCGACGCCGTGTTGCTGCCCGGCATGGTGATTCCGGTGACCCTCGACCCGACCACCCAGGCCGCCGTCGACGCGGCCCGCGCCACCGGCGAGGGCAGGCTGCTCGCCGTGCCCCGCCTCGACGGCGAGTACGGCCCCGTCGGCGCGGTCGCCACCATCGAGAAGGTCGGCCGGCTGCCCAGCGGCGAACCGGCCGCCGTGGTGCGCGGCCTGTCCCGCGCCCGGATCGGCTCGGGCGTGCCCGGGCCCGGCGCCGCCCTCTGGGTCGAGGCGACCGAACTCGACGAACCCGCTCCCGCCGGCCGCGCCCGCGAGCTCGCCCGCGAGTACCGCGCCCTCATGACGTCCGTGCTCCAGCAGCGCGGGGCCTGGCAGGTCGTCGACGCGATCGAGCGGATGACCGACCTCTCCGAGCTGGCCGACTCGGCCGGCTACGTCTCCTGGCTCAGCCTCGCCCAGAAGACCGAACTGCTCGCCGCGGCGGACGTCACCGCCCGGCTGGAACTGCTCGTCGCCTGGGTGAGGGACCACCTGGCCGAGCAGGAGGTCGCCGAGCAGATCAGCACCGACGTCCGCGAGGGACTGGAGAAGTCCCAGCGGGAGTTCCTGCTCCGTCAGCAGCTCTCCGCGATCCGCAAGGAACTCGGCGAGGACGAGCCGGACGGCTCCGCCGACTACCGGGCCCGCGTCGGGGCCGCCGACCTGCCCGACCAGGTCCGCGAGGCGGCCCTGCGCGAGGTCGGCAAGCTGGAGCGGGCCAGCGACGCCTCCCCGGAGGCGGGCTGGATCCGAACCTGGCTCGACACGGTGCTGGAGATGCCGTGGGGCGCCCGTACCGAGGACGACACGGACCTGGCCGCGGCCCGCGCCGTGCTCGACGCCGACCACGCCGGCCTGGCCGACGTGAAGGACCGCATCCTGGAGTACCTCGCCGTGCGCAACCGGCGGGCCGAGCGCAACCTCGGCGTCGTCGGCGGCCGGGGCTCCGGCGCGGTGCTCGCCCTCGCCGGCCCGCCCGGCGTCGGCAAGACCAGCCTCGGCGAGTCGATCGCCCGCGCGCTCGGCCGCAACTTCGTCCGGGTCTCCCTCGGCGGCGTACGCGACGAGGCCGAGATCCGCGGCCACCGGCGCACCTACGTCGGCGCGCTGCCCGGCCGGATCGTGCGCGCCCTGCGCGAGGCCGGCTCGATGAACCCGGTCGTGCTCCTCGACGAGGTCGACAAGCTCGCCGCCGGCTACTCCGGCGACCCGGCCGCCGCCCTGCTCGAGGTGCTCGACCCGGCGCAGAACCACACCTTCCGCGACCACTACCTCGAGGTCGACCTCGACCTGTCCGACGTGCTCTTCCTGGCCACCGCGAACGTGGTGGAGGCCGTGCCCGGCCCGCTGCTGGACCGGATGGAGCTGGTCACCCTCGACGGGTACACGGAGGAGGAGAAGGTCGCCATAGCCCGGGACCACCTGCTGCCCCGGCAGCGGGAGCGGGCCGGGCTCACCGCCGAGGAGGTCGCCGTCGCCGACGACGCCCTCGCCCGGATCGCGGGCGAGTACACCCGGGAGGCCGGCGTACGGCAGCTCGAACGGTCCCTGGCGAAGATCCTGCGCAAGGTCGCGGTGGCCCTGGCCACCGACCCGGCGCCGGTCCGCGTCGACACCGGCAACCTCGCCGCCTACCTCGGGCGGCCGAAGTTCACCCCGGAGTCGGCGGAGCGCACGGCCGTGCCCGGCGTGGCCACCGGGCTGGCGGTCACCGGCGCGGGCGGCGACGTGCTCTTCATCGAAGCGACCAGCATGGAGGGCGAGCCGGGGCTGACCCTGACCGGCCAGCTCGGCGACGTGATGAAGGAGTCGGCACACATCGCGCTGTCGTACCTGCGCTCCAACGGGCGCCGGCTCGGACTCGACCCGAACGCGCTGGCCGGGCGGCGGATCCACCTGCACGTGCCGGCGGGCGCGGTGCCGAAGGACGGCCCCAGCGCGGGCATCACCATGGTGACCGCCCTGGCGTCGCTGGCCAGCGGCCGGCCCGTGCGCCCCGAGTTCGGGATGACCGGCGAGGTGACCCTCTCCGGTCGGGTGCTGCCCATCGGCGGGGTGAAGCAGAAGCTGCTCGCCGCCCACCGGGCCGGCCTGACCGAGGTGATCATCCCGGCCCGCAACGAGCCGGACCTGGACGACCTGCCCGCCGAGGTCCGGCAGGCGCTGACCGTGCACACCCTGGCCGACGTCGCCGACGTGCTCGCCCTGGCGCTGCGCCCGGCCGACGCCGACACCCGTCCCGGCCCGGCGCTCGCCGCCGCCTGAGGCGCGCGGCGGAAGGGTCCCCTACCGCTGGCAGGGGACCCTTCCGCGCGCGGAGGGCCTGCGGTGCGAGGTGGTCACGGCGCTCGCCGCCGAGCGCGTACCGTCCTAGCGGCGGTCGCGCCGGTCGAAGTCCCGGTCGCGGCGCTCGCGCCGGTCGGCCCCGTCGAAGCGGCGCTCGCCGCCGTCGCCGTCGCCGTCACGGTCGCGCCGTACGGTCGCCTTGCGGCCCTTGATGGTGCTGCCCCGCAGGCCCGCGATCACCTCGTCGGCGACGCTCTGGGGCACCTCCACCAGCGAGAACCGGTCGGCGATCTCGATCGAGCCGATGTCCCGGCCGCTGACCCCGGTCTCGCCGGTGATCGCGCCCACCAGGTCCTGCGGCCGGACCCCGGCGCGCCGGCCCAGCCCGATGAAGACCTGCGTGGTGCCGCCGGCGCGGGGCCGGGCACCGCCACGCCGCTCGCCCCGGCCGCCGGCCTCCGGACGCCCCTCGCGCGGGCCCCGGACGGGGACCTGGGGGATCTCCTCCTCGTCGTCCGAGCCCGGCGACGTCGCCTCGTGCGCCAGCTTCACCGCGGCGAGGGCCACCTCCACCAGGTCGAACTCGTCGGTCAACGACTCGACGATCGCCCGGTACGGGTCGAGGTCGTCCTCCAGCAGGCTCTCCCGCAGGGCGCCCTGGGTCAGCTCCAGCCGCCGGGTGCGCATGTCCGCCACCGTGGGGATCTTGTCTATGGCGATGCGCTGGCCGGTGACCCGCTCGATGGTCTTGAGCATCCGGTGCTCGCGGGGCTCGGCGAGGGTGATCGCCACGCCCTCGCGGCCGGCCCGGCCGACCCGGCCGATGCGGTGCACGTACGACTCGGGGGCCGACGGGACGTCGTAGTTGACCACGTGGGTGAGCTGCTCGACGTCCAGGCCGCGGGCGGCCACGTCGGTGGCCACCAGCAGGTCCGCGGTCCCCGTACGCAGCCGACCCATGACGCGGTCGCGCTGCTCCTGGCTCATCCCGCCGTGCAGCGCCTCGGCCCGGTAGCCCCGGCCGTTCATCGTCTCGGTGAGCCGGTCGACCTCCTCGCGGCTGCGGCAGAAGACGATCGCCGCGGTGGGGGACTCGACGTCCAGCACCCGGCCCAGCGCCGCCGGCTTGTGCGCCCGGGCGACGATGTACGCGCTCTGCCGCACCCGGGGCGCCTCGCCGGCCACCGGCTGCTCACGGGCGATGAGGATGCGTACCGGATCGGTCAGGTGCTTGCGGGCCAGCCCGTCGATGCGGGCCGGCATCGTCGCCGAGAAGAGCACCGTCTGCCGCTGCTCCGGCGCGTGCTCCAGGATCGCCTCGATGTCCTCGGCGAAGCCCATGTCGAGCATCTCGTCGGCCTCGTCGAGCACCACCGTGGCCAGCGAGCCCAGGTCGAGCGTGCCCCGGGCGATGTGGTCCAGGGCGCGGCCCGGGGTGGCGACCACGACGTCGACACCGAGGTCCAGGGCGCGCAGCTGCCGGCCGATCGGCTGCCCGCCGTAGATCGGCAGGACCCGCGCGCCCAGGTCCTTGCCGTAGCGGTGGAACGCCTCGGAGACCTGCACCGCGAGCTCGCGGGTGGGTACCAGCACGAGCGCCACCGGTGCGCCGCCGGGCCGGACGTCGGGCATCCGCTGCAACAGCGGCAGCGCGAAGGCGGCCGTCTTGCCCGTACCCGTCGCGGCCTGCCCCAGCAGGTCCCGACCGGCGAGCAGGGGCGGGATGGCCTCCCGCTGGATCGGGGTGGGCTCCTCGTAGCCCAGGGCGGACAGCGCGCCGAGCAGTTCGGCGCGCAGCCCGAGGTCCGCGAAGGCGCTCGTGTTGTCGAGGGCGTCGGGGCCGGGCTGGGTGGTCGGGTCGTGCCGTACGGGTGCGGAACTCATGTGCCAAGCCTTTCATCACGGCCGCGACGCCGTTTCGCCGACCGGCACAACAGCCACCCGTGCGGGTCCGGCGCGGTGCTCCGGCGGGCTAGCCTGGCGGCGTGCGTACGGTCGAACTGGTCTGCTCGCCCGACCTGGAGGCCGCGGTGCGCGGCGCCTGGCAGCGGCTGGCCGCGCTGGGGCTGCCCAGCCTGGCCCGCAACGCCCATCCGACGAACCGGCCGCACCTGACCCTGGCCGCCGTCGACGGGTTCCCGCCCGGCGCCCGGCAACGGCTGGTCGAGCTGTTCGACGCCACGTTGCCCCTGCCGGTGCGGCTGGACCGGATCGCCGTGCTCGACGGCAGCGCCCCGCTGGTGTGGCTGGTGCACCCGTCGCCGGAGCTGACCGCCCTGCACGCCTCGGTCTGGGACGTCCTCGCGGCGGCGCCAGGGCAGCGCCCCTGGCACGCGCCGGGGCGCTGGCGGCCGCATCTGAGCCTGGCGCTGCGCTTCCGTGACGCGGACCGCCGGCTGGCCCGCGCGGTCGCCGGCGTCGAGCGTCCCGGCGGCGCCTTCGTCGCCGGGCGCAGCTACGACGGGTCGACCCGGACGGTCAGCCCGCTCGGCGGCGACGGGCGCCGCGGCTGACCGGCCGACCGCCGCGGCCGGCGGGCGAACCGCCCCGGCTGACCGGGCCCCGCCCCGGCGCAGGCCCCGCCACCCGCGATGACGGGACCGGGCCCCCACCGTCCGGCGGGGGCCCGGTCCCGTCGAGGGGCTCAGCGGTGGAAGCGCAGGTAGTCGAAGTACGCGGTGAGCGCCGGGTCCGCGCCGCCGTGCGCGACCAGCCCGATCCGGGGCGTGGTGTCGGCCGGGAAGGTCCACACCCCGCCCCACGTCCAGTGCCGCCCGTCGCGGCTGGAACCGGCCCGGAACTCGTGCTCGCCGGTGGCCGGGTCGACCCGGTGCGCCAGCCGGAGCCAGGTGGTGGTCGCCGGGGCGCCGACGATGTTGCCGCCGTAGACCGGCTGGCCGGCGAAGGGCAGCTCGTAGCCGTACTCCACCTGCCGGGTGTTCCAGATGGCGACCTGCGCCAGCCGGGCGAACCGGTCGTCGTCGACGTAGGCGACCAGCCCGGCCTGCTGGTAGTTGCGCACGGTCTCCTCGCCGAGGTCGAGCGTCACCTTCGTCTCCACGACGTAGTCGCCGTCGGGGGCGTCGCGCAGCAGCACACCGGCGGTGTTGCCGGTGCCGGTCAGGTCGGCGCCCTGCACCGGCCAGCGCAGCGCCCCGCCGGACACGGTGGCCGCCGGGTCCGGCCGGACCCACCGCCACGCCGGGTCGAGCCCGCCGGTGAACTCGTCGGAGAACGCGGGCAGCAGGCGGCCCACCCGGGGCTCCGCGACGGCGTGGCGCACCGGCCGGTGCAGCCGGGCGACGCTGACGTTGTCGAACCCGGCCGTGCCGCCGGTCGCGGTGAGCGTGAGCCGCCCGGTCACCGGCCGCGCCAGCCGCAGCGACACGACCGCCAACTGGTCGCCGAGGCGAGCCGGGCTCAGCTCGGCCACCAGGTCCCGGCCGCGTACCTCCACGGCGAGGTGGTGCCCGGCCGCGGCGTCGAAGCCGGCGGGTAGCGGCGCGCTCGCGGTGCGGGCGCCGTCGGCGGCGACCAGCCGGCCGGCGGCGGCGTCCACGCGTACCGAGACCCGGCCGCCGAGCGTGAGGCCGGCCGCTCCGGCGGCGGAGAGCCGCAGGTCGGCCTCCGCCCGCAGGTCACCACCCACGGTCGTACGGCTGGTCAGCGCGCCGCTGCCGGTGAGCCGACCGTCGGTGACCCGCCAGTCCCCGGAGCCGCGCCGCCAGTCGGCCAGCCCGGCGTCGAAGCGCTCGTCCACCCGTCCGGTGGTGACCGGCGCGGGCCGGGCGCCGTCGGACGGGCCGGCGCCGGCGTTCACCGTCGGCCAGCCGTCGATCCAGTCGAGGCGGTCCAACAGCATGGGCCGCTCGTTGATGCCGAACGGCTCGTCCAGGTACGGGTCGGCCCGGTCGATGGCGTGGTAGACGATCCAGTCCCGGCCGGACAGGTCGGTGAGGAAGCCGTTGTGGCCCGTGCCGATCCACCGGTTGCCGTTCTGGGTGAGCACCGGCGTGCCGCCGGCCCTGGAGGCGGTCAGGGCGATGCCGTCGCGGTCGACGAACGGCCCGCGCGGGCCGCGGGACCGGCCGACGTGCACGGAGTAACCGGTGGCGGGGCCGGCGCAGCAGTTGGCCGTGGAGGCGAACAGGTAGTACCAGCCGTCGTGGCGCACCACGTGGCTGCCCTCGAACTTGTTGTCGACGGCGACCGGGGTGGGGGTGCCGACCGCGCGCAGCCCGTCGGGGGAGAGCTCGGTCACCGAGATTCCGCCGTAGTAGCTGCCGTAATAGAGGTAGTGCCGGCCGTCGACGTCGGTGAACTGGCTCGGGTCGATGGTCCACAGCCAGCCCCCGCCACCGCCGGGGCGGGGCGCGACCACGGGCTCGTCGGCGAAGGTCCACGGGCCGGTCGGGGTGGGCGCGGTGGCCGCCCCGACGGCGAAGTCGCCGCCGTCGGGGGAGACGGTCGTGTCGGTAACGGTCACGTACATGACCCAGCGGTCGCCGACCCGGCGCACGTCGGGGGCCCAGAACCCGGCGCCGGGTGCCGCGTACGCCGGGCGTTGGTCGGCGCCGAAGGCGTCCCCGACGTACGTCCAGTCGACCAGGTCGGCCGAGCGGGCGGTGGGGACCCGGTGGAACGTCCCCTCACCCTCGCGCAGCGGGTCCGTGGTGCCGTACGCGTACCAGAAGCCGTCCTCACCGCGGACGATCACCGGATCGGCGAAGGTGTCGGCGAACCCGGCCGAGACGGGGTTGCGGTAGCGGGGCCCGGGTGCGGCGGCGGCCGGCGCGGACGCTGTCGCGGCCAGGACCAGACCGGCGACGGCGGCGAGCGCCCCGGCGCGGCGGAGATGTCCCATCAGACCTGCCTCGGGTGCGAGAGATGTCGACCAGGATCGGTGCGTGTCCGTTTCTACAACGTTGGATACAACGTTGTAAAGGCGTACCGACGCTTCGGCGCACGCCGCAGGGTGCCCGTGCCAGCATGGAGCCCGTGACCGCCCCCGCGCCGGACGGCCGGGCCCTGGCCCGGCTCGCCGCCCTGCTCGCCGACGACACCCGGGCCCGCATCTGCCTGGCCCTGCTCGACGGCCGGGCGTGGACGGCGGGGGAGCTGGCCCGGCTCGCCGGGGTGGCCCCGTCCACCGCCAGCGACCACCTCACCCGGCTGGTCCGGGGCGGGCTGTTGGTCGAGCAACGGCAGGGACGACACCGCTACGTCCAGCTCGCCGGCCCCTCGGCGGCCCAGCTGGTCGAGGGTCTGGCCGGCTACGCGCCCGGGCGGTCCGAGCCGGCCCGCTCGCTGCGCGCCGCCCGTGCCGTCGCCGCCTTGGCGTACGCCCGCACCTGTTACGACCACCTGGCCGGGCACCTCGGGGTGCTGCTGCGCGACAGGCTGCTCGCGCGCGGGCTGCTCGACGGCGCCGGCGGGTCGGCGCTCACCTCGGCCGGGCGGGGCTGGTTGGCTGAGCTTGGGGTGCCGATCGCGCCGCTGCGGGCCGCCCGCCGTCCCCTGGTGCGCGACTGCCTGGACTGGACCGAGCGTCGGCCGCACCTGGCCGGCGCGTTGGGCGCGGCACTGTGCGCCCGCTTCTTCGAGGCGGGCTGGCTGACCCGCGGCGGCGGACGGGAGGTCCGGCTGACCCCGGACGGTGCTCCGGCGCTGGCCGCCGCACTCGGTCTCGCCCCGGCCGACCTCGCGCCGCCCGCGACCGCGCCGGACACCGGCAGCGGCCGCGCGTGACCGGGCTGCGCCTGACGGGGCCGCGACTGACGGGGCCGCGACTGACGGGGCCGCGCGTGACGGGGCCGTGCCTTGTCCACCCGTTCGGCGCATTCGGGCCTCGTTTCTCGAGACGGTCCGCAATCCCTCCAGATGGCTCGGACCTCATTCCGTAAGACGGACGGCGAGGGAGCCAGTCGCCCCTCGTTACCGATCGTGGCGGCCGGGTGGGTCACGCGCTGTCACTGCCCATGTCCCGGCCGCCCGGTGCCCTCCGTGCCCTTTGCTCTGCATTCCTCGGCGCACCACCAGGCTGAGCTGGGTATCTGGGCGGGACCGCGACGATCGAGGGCGCAAGCTTCGTTGACCGTCAGTAGCTGTTGCGTATGTGGATGCAGAGCAAAGGGGTCGGAGGCATGTTGAGCCGGCCGGCGCTGACCGTAACTTCTCGTGACGGCGTGGCTGGCGTCGGCCGGTCGCGACGATCCCTGGAGCGGTCCCGTGGTCCGACCGTGACGGCACCGCACGCGCCGGCAGCCGACGTTTCGGCGGGCGCCGAAGGGTTCCGGCCCTACCGTCGCGGAAGACGACCGTCGCCGGCCCCACGGGCCCGACCATGATCGAGGTGGACACCCGATGAACGCGCGCTGCGCCGCCTTCCACGCCCTGCACCGCGCCGCCCGGCCGCTGCTGCTGCCCAACGCCTGGGACCACGCCAGCGCCGCCGCGTTCGTGGCGCGCGGGTACCCGGCGGTCGGCACCACCAGCCTGGGGGTCGCCGCCGCCGCCGGCGTGCCGGACGCGGCGGCCGCCACCCGGGCGGAGAGCCTCCGCCTGGCCCGGGCGCTGCGCCCGCTCCCGGTACTGGTGACCGTCGACGTGGAGGCGGGGTACGCCGACGACCCGGCGGTCGTCGCCGGGCTGGCGGCGGAGCTGGCCGCGCTCGGGGTGGTGGGGGTGAACGTCGAGGACGGCCGGGCGGACGGCGCCCTCGACCCGCCCGAGCTGGCGGCGGCGAAGGTGGCCGCCATCAAGGCCGCAGTGCCCGATCTGTTCGTCAACGCCCGCACCGACCCGTGGTGGCTCGGCACGCCCGATCCCCTGCCGGAGGCCCTGCGCCGGGCCCGCGCGTACCTGGCCGCCGGAGCGGACGGGATCTTCGTGCCCGGGGCGCCGGACGTCGACGCCGTCGCCGCGCTCGTCGCGGGGATCGACGCGCCGCTGAACGTGCTGCACCGGCCGGGCGGGCCCACCCTCGACGAGCTGCGGGCGCTCGGCGTGGCCCGGGTGAGCACGGGCTCGCTGCTGTTCCGGGCCGCGCTGGGCGCCGCCCTGGACGCCCTGGACGCCGTCCGGTCCGGCGCCGCGCCGCGCGCGGAGCCGCCCTCGTACGCCGAGGTGCAGCGGTTGAGCGGCGCGTCCCGACGGTGACCCTTCGTGCGCGGTGGTGGCCCTCCGGCCTCCCGAAGGAGTAGATTAGGAGGATTGTTCGGACTCATCCCTCCCGGTCCGATTACGGTGTGTGCAGGGCGATGCACACAATGATGCCGTGACGGGAGAGAGGACCCGACCATGCGAGTGCCCAGCCGAAGCCCGGGACAGCAGCCCGGTTCCTCCGTCACACCCGCCGCTCCGGCCCGGGGGCGCGCGTTCGCCACCCCGCCGCGGCCCGCCGCCGCGCCGGACCTCGACGCCTACCGCACGGCCGTGGCCGAGCTGCTGGTCGAGGTCGGCGCCCTGGCCGACGCGTCCTGTACCGCCGCCCGGCAGGTGCTGATCGACGACCGGCTGCGCGAGCCCGCGATCGCCGCCGTGCTCGACGCCACCCCGCAGGGGCTCGTCGGCGCCCGCGAGACGCTGCTGCTGGAGATGGCCCGCTACCAGCCCAACGCGCGCAGCTCCGCCGCCGACCTCACCGCGCTGGTCCGGATCTACCTGCTCTCCCGCGTCGACGTGATGTGGTGGCGCGACGCCCCCACCTTCCTCACCGACGCCCAGGTCGACGCCAGCTGTGAGCTGGTGGACCTGGAGTGGCTGCGCCGACGGGACCTGCTGTGCTTCCGCTACACCGAGCAGCCGCGCACGCTGCTCCGCCGCGGGATGCGGGCGGCGGGGCGCCGGCTGCGGCCGGCCGCCACGCCACGCACCGCCGGACTGCGGTTCCGGCGGGCCCGCCGCGAGATCGTGGCGCTGCTCAACGACATCGCCCGGCAGCTCGCCGCCAGCACCCCGCCCGGCACGCCGCCGCTGTGGGTGACCAGCCTGGTCCGCAGCGCCGAGCACCAGCACCGGCTGCGCCGGCTCGGGTACGCCGCCATGATGCCCAGCGGGCACTGCCTCGGCTGGGCGGTCGACGTCGAGATGGAGTGGTTCGGTCGCTTCGGCGTCCGGGACACGCTGGCCGAGCTGTTGCTGGCCCGGCAGCGGGCCGGCGAGGTCAACGTGGTCGACGAGGGGCAGGCCTGGCACCTGTGCCTCGCGCCGGCCGCGCGGCGGCGGCTGCGTCGGGCGTACGAAGCCGAGATGGGGGTCTGAGCCGATGTGTGGCATCGCGTTGAGTCTCGGCCCCGAGGCCGATCCGACCGTCTTCCGGCGGATGCTCGTCACCCTCGCCCCGCGCGGCGAGGTCACCGAGACCCGCTACGAGAACGGCCTGCTCGCCGGCACCCGCCGGCTGCCGATCGTGGACCCCGAACGTGCCGTGCAGCCGTGGGTCTCCGCCGACGAACGGTGGCTGCTCTGCTACAACGGCGAGGTCTTCAACCACCACGAGCTGCGCGAGCAACTGGTCCGGCTGGGCCACCGCTTCCGCACCGCCGGCGACACGGAGGTGGTGCTCGCCGCCTTCCTGCAGTGGGGCGAGGACATGGTGACCCGGCTGCGCGGCGAGTACGCCTTCGCCGTCGTGGAACGGGCCACCGGCCGGGCGTACCTGGTCCGGGACCCGCTCGGCGTCAAGCCGTTGTACTGGACCCGCACGCCCGGCTGCCTGCACGTCGCCAGCGAGGTCAAGGCGCTGGTGGGCCACCGCGCCCCGATCGTCGAGGTGCCGCCCGGGCACCACGGCTGGGCCGAGCCCGGCGGCGCGGTCCGGCTGCGCGCGTACGTCGACCTGCTCACCCTCGGCGACGGGCTGCCGGTGGTGGACGACCCGGACGAGGCCGCCCTGCTCGTCCGTGCCGCCCTCACCGACAGCATCCGGATGCGGGTGGACACCGACCTCACCGTGGGGGTGGTGCTCTCCGGCGGACTGGACAGCTCGCTGGCCCTGCTGCACGTGCGCGAGATGCACTCCGACTGTGTGGCGGTCACGGTCGGCGTGCCCGACAGCCCCGACGTCGCGTACGCGCGGCGGCTCGCGAAGGACCTGGGGGTGCCGCACGAGGTGGTGGAGCTGCGCCCCCGTGACGTCCGGCTGGCCGACGTCCGGGAGGCCATCCGGATGTCGGAGCTGACCGAGTACGGCGACATCATCAACGCGGTGGTCACCGTGCCGCTGTTCCGTCGGCTGCGCGAGTTGGGCGTCAAGGTGGCGCTCACCGGCGACGGCTCGGACGAGCTGTTCGGCGGCTACCCGATGTACCACGAGGCCGGCCCGGAGGCGTCCCGCCGGCTCTTCCTGCACAGGATCCGCAACCTCTGCCGTACGGAGTTGCAGCGCGTCGACCGGGCCAGCATGGGGCACGGGGTGGAGGCCCGCGTGCCGTTTCTCGACCTGAGCGTGGTCGAGCTGGCGATGCGGCTGCCGATGGGGCTGAAGATGCGCGAGGGGCAGGAGAAGTGGATCGTCCGGCGGGCCTTCGCCGACCTGCTGCCCGACTACGTCCGGCGCCGGCCGAAGAACCCGATGTCGTACTCCTCGGGGCTGCACGAACGGGCCCGGCTCTACAAGCCGCTCTTCGCCCGGCTGCACCGCTCGTTCGGCTACCACCTGCTCGAACCGGTGCGCCGCGACTTCGACACCGTGCTGAGCCGGTGCGGCAACGACCTCGACCGGGCCATCGCCGACGGTCGGGCCCGGCCCGACTACACCCTGCTGGAGCACGCCCGCGACCTGGCCGGCGCGGCGAAGTGGAACGCCGCCCCGATGGTCCGCCGGCTGGTCGGGCCGCGCCGCACCCGCGGCGACGAGGCGCCGCTGCCGGGCTGACCGGCGCGCTGCCCCGTTCGGCGACCGTGGCGAGGTCTCGTACGCCCCGCCCTGCCCGCAGGAGGGCCCGTCGGCGTGCCCAGGAGCGGTGACGGGCCCTCTCCACCGGCACGGAGCATCCCCGCGCCCGGCGGGATCAACCGGCCCGGCCGCGGGTAGTGGTTCGCTCATGGCGGAACTGGACGCGATGGTGGTCGGGCAGGTGGCGCGGGACCTCGTGCTGCTGGTGGACGAGGTACCGGAGGCCGGGGGCACCGCCGCGGTGCGGCGGCGGCGCGAACTGCTCGGCGGCAAGGGTGCCAACCAGGCCGTCGGCCTGGCGCAGCTCGGCGCCGCCGTCGGCCTGCTCGGGGTGGTGGGCGACGACGACGTGGGGGAGCGGCTGCTGACGCTGGCGCGGACCGACGGCATCGACGTGCGGTGGGTGCGGCGCCGGCCCGGCACCCCGACCGGCCTCATCGTCGACGTGGTCGACGCCGACGCCGACTGGCGCTACCTGGAGGACCTTCCCGAGGCCACCCTGCTCACCCCCGACGACGTCGCCGGGGCGGCTCCCGCCCTGCGGGCGGCGCGGGCCGTGCTGGTACAGCTCCAGCAACCGGCGCGGGCCGCCCTGGCCGCGGCCCGGATCGCCCGGGAGGCCGGCCGGCTGGTCGTGCTCGACGGCGCCCCGGCCGACGCGGCCGACACCGACGCGCTGCTCGCCCTCGCCGACGTGCTGCGCGCCGACGCGCGGGAGGTGGAGCTGATCACCGGCGACGCGCCGCGGGACGCCGAGGCGGGCCTGGCCGCCGGGCGCGAGCTGCTGCGCCGCGGCCCGTCGACGGTGGCCGTCGAGGTGGCCGGGGCGGGCAACGCGTTCGTCTGGCCGGAGGGCGAGCTGTTCGTGCCGTTGAGCGAGACGACCACCGTGGACGACACCGGCGCCGGGGACGCCTTCGTCGCGGCGCTGACCCTCGGCGTGCTACGTGGTCAGCCCCGGGAACGGGTCGCGCGGCACGCGGTCGCGGCGGCCGGCGCGACCGTCGGGCATCCGGGCGGCCGGCCCGCGCTGACGCCCGAGGCGATCCGCGCGCAGCTGGACCGGATCCCGGCCGGGTGACCCGCGCCCACCCGACGGGCGGTTGCCGGTAACGGCCCCGGACGCCTGTCCACACGGGAGGGTTTTCGGCCGTCGGAGCCGGGGTATGCCGGAAGACCTGACCGAGAGGCGGGTGACTGACATGAAGCGCAATCAATACCACGTCGTGCCGAACGGTGGCGGCTGGAAGGTCGAGCAGGGCAACCAGGTCGTCGGCACCTTCGACACCAAGCAGCTCGCCGTCGAGGCGGGGCGCCGGGAGGCGCACGGCAACGAGCCGAGCCAGCTCGTCGTGCACACCTCCGACGGCAAGATCGAGACGGAGTACACCTACCAGAACGACCCGTATCCGCCGGCCGGCTGACACCGCCGCGTCCGCACCGGACACGAACGGGCCCGACCCCCTGCGGGGGCCGGGCCCGTCGGCGCGGTGGGGGACTTACCAGCTCAGGTAGCTGGGCTGGGTCTGCGCGTTCAGCTCGCGGTACCGGACGAGGTTCGCCGTCCAGGTGCGCCAGTCGGTCAGCTTCAGCACGTCGAGGCCCTTGGTCATGTCGTTGGAGTAGATGTAGCCGTTGTAGTAGTACGCGGACCAGGTGCCACCGCCGACGAGCCGGTCGGCCGAGATCGGCCCCCGCTCCCAGAACGCGATCTCCTTGGGGTTGGCCGAGTCGGTGAAGTCCCAGACGGAGATGCCGCCCTGGTACCACGCCTGGACCATGATGTCGCGCCCGAGCACCGGGATCAGCGAGCCGTTGTGCGCCACACAGTTCTCGGTGTCGGCGTTCATCCGGGGGATCTTGTAGTAGCTGCGGAAGACCATCGTCCGGGCGTCACCGCGACCGGTGATGTCGTAGATGGCGTCGGCACCGCGCTCCGGTCCGATGGCCTCGTTGCAGGTGGCCGCGCCGCCGCCGCCCAGCTCGTCGGTGAAGACCACCTTGGTGCCGGCGTTGTTGAACGTGGCCGAGTGCCAGAACGCGAAGTTGACGGTGTCCCGGACCCGGTTGATCAGCCGGGGGGCCTCCCGGTCGGAGATGTCCATCAGGATGCCGTCACCCATGCACGCGCCCGCGGCGAGGTCCTTCTCCGGGTAGGCGGTGATGTCGTGGCAGCCGGTGGTCGCTGAACCGCCGGGCCGGCCCTCGTAGCCGCCGTCGGGGAAGAGGTTCGGGGAGGCCACCACCGCCGCGTCCGTCGGCGACTTCACCGGCACCTTCACGATGGAGATGGAGTCGTGCGGGGGCTGGCAGTCGGGGAACTCCGCCCGAGGGCTGTACGAGGAGACGTAGAGGTAGACGGTCCTGCGGTCCTTGCCCGGCACGAGGGTGTGGGTGTGCGACCCGCAGGCCGTCTCCACCGCCTTCACGTAGCGGGGGTTGGCCTTGTCGCTGATGTCGAAGACCTTGATGCCCTCCCAGGACGCCTTCTCCGTCGCCGGCGCGCTGGTGCTGTTGCAGGAATCGTCGCTGCGGGACGAGTCGGTGGAGAGGAACAGCAGGTCGCCGTGGACGGAGATGTCGTTCTGCGAGCCGGGGCAGTACACCTGCGACACCACCGTCGGCGCGGTTGGCCGGGAGATGTCGTAGACGACGAAGCCGTTGTAGTTGCCGGCGAACGCGTAACGGCCCTGGAAGGCGAGGTCGCTGTTTGTGGCGTCCAGTGGCGCCTGCTTCGGCAGGTTGGCGACCTGGCGGAGGTTGGGGCTGCTGACGATCTCGTCGACGCCCGGGATGGTGGTGGAGGTGCCCACCGTGCCCGAGGGGGCGGACCGTGCCGCCACACCGGCATTTCCCGGCGTGGCGGTGGCGACGCTGGCGAGGAGTAGGCCGGCGGCGGCCAGGCTCACGGTGGTGAGCCGCCTGGCCCGCAGGGTGCGGAAACTGGTCATCGGCGACGCCCTTCGCAAGGGGATGGCGATTGTGGACACCTTACATTCCAATGAGATTGATCGATGTGACGTAGCTCACATTAAAGCTCGTCCATCGATGTATAGCATCGCCATGACCTCTACCGGGGGGAGTCGTCCATGACCAGCCGCCGCGCGCGCACCCTGGCCGTCGTCATATCCGCGTGCCTACTGGCGGTGGTGGTCGTCGTGCTGTCCCGTTCCACCAGCGGCCCGACCGTGACGCCGACGGGACAGGCCGCCGCCCCGACGTCCGCCCCGCCGGGTCCGAGCCGGCCCCCGGTGATCGTTCCCGGTCGGCCCGGCGAGACCGCCACGGTCCGGCCCGCCGAGGAGCTGCGCGACGCGGCCACGTCCCGGCACAACTCGATGGACGTCTGGTTCGTCCGGATGATGATCCCGCACCACGCCCAGGCGCTGGAGATGGCGGAGCTGGCCGGCGACCGCGCCGGCGACCCGGCCCTGCGGGCCCTCGCCGAGCGGATCCGGGCGAGCCAGGGCCCGGAGATCGGCATGATGCGGGGCTGGTTGCAGGCTCGGGGGCTCTCCACCGAGGTGGCCGGGCACGACCACGGCAGCATGCGGGGCATGCAGACGCCCGAGGCCATCCGGCAGCTCGCGGCGGCACGGGGCACCGAGTTCGACCGGCTCTTCGTGCGGATGATGACCGAGCACCACCAGGGCGCGGTGCAGATGGCCACGGACCTGCTCAAGGTCGGCGCCGACCTCACCCTGTCGGAGTTCGCCAATTCCGTCGCCACCGAGCAGACCGTCGAGATCGACCGGATGCGCGAGCTGCTGACCTGAACCGGACCGGCCCGGTCGTCGCGGACGGGGTCGATCAGGCGGCTGGCCCGACCGGGGCGCGGGGCCGGTGACCCCTGACCTGCGGCACGTACGCTGGGTGACCGTGAACCGCACGATCTTCGGCCGCCCCCTGCGCGGCGTCGCCTTCGACGTCCTCGTCTCGGCCGCGGTGGTGCTCCTCGCCCTCGCCGGCCTGGCGAACCAGCCCGGCGGATGGAAGGCCACCCTGGTCGGCGCCGCGATGGCGGTGGCGCTGCTGTTCCGCCGGGCGCACCCGTCGGCGGTCGCCCTCGTCGTGGCGGCCCTCGCGCTGGTGCAGGTGGTCGCCGGGTGGGGGCCGCTGGCCTTCGACGTCGCCGTGCTGATCGCCCTCTACAGCGTGGTCAAGTACGCCGACCGGCTCCGCGACGGGATCCTCGCCGGGATCGGCGCGGCCGTCGGGGTGGTGCTCGCCGGCCTGCAGACCCAGGGCGTCATCGCCTGGTGGGCGACGGCGATCTACTACGGCCTGGTCACCGGGGCCGTCTGGCTGGTCGCGCTGAACGTGCGGACCCGCCGGCTGTACGTGCTCAGCCTGGAGGAGCGGGCCGCCACCCTGGAACGGGAACGCGAGGCGGAGGCGCGCGCGGCGGTCGCCGGGGAGCGCACCCGCATCGCCCGGGAACTGCACGACGTGGTGGCGCACAGCATGGCCGTGATGATCGTGCAGGCCGACGGGGCGCGCTTCATGCTCGACCGGGACCCGGAGATGGCCCGCCAGGCGGTGAAGGTGGTCGCCGACACCGGTCGGCAGGCGCTGGAGGAGATGCGTCGGCTGGTCGGCGTACTGCGGGAGCCCACCGCGCCCGCCGCGGCGGGCGGGCCCGACGGCGCCGGGGCGGGCGCCGACCCGGCCCACCGCCGGCTGGCGCTGGCGGAACTGCCCACCCTGCTCGACCGGTTCCGCGCCGCCGGCCTGCGGGCACGCCACGCCGTCACGGGAGAGCCGGCGCCGATGCCGCCCGGGCTGGAGCTGACCGTCTACCGGGTGGTGCAGGAGGGGCTCACCAACGCGCTGAAGCACGCCGGGGTCGGCGCCGACGTCGAGGTCACCGTCGCGCACGCCGGCGACGCCGTGGTGGTCCGGGTGGTCGACGACGGCCGGGGCCGCCCGCCGGTCGGCCCGGCGCCCTCCGGCGGGCACGGCCTGCTCGGCATGCGTGAGCGGGTCGGGGTGTACGACGGCAGCCTGACCGCCGGGCCGCGCCGCGGTGGGGGCTGGCAGGTCGAGGCGCGGCTGCCGCTACCGTCGACGCCGGTGACGACGGAGGTGACGGCGGCATGACGGTCCGCGTGGTGATCGTGGACGACCAGGCGCTGGTCCGCGCCGGTTTCCGCATGGTGCTGGACTCCCAGCCGGATCTGGAGGTGGTCGGCGAAGCGATCGACGGCGCCGACGCCCTGCGGTTGCTGGCCGGCGTCGAGGCCGACGTCGTGGTGATGGACGTCCGCATGCCCACCATGGACGGGGTGGAGGCCACCCGCCGCATCTGCCGGGAGCGTCCCGCCGGATCGCCCCGGGTGCTGGTGCTCACCACCTTCGACACCGAGGCGGACGCCTTCGCCGCGCTCCAGGCCGGCGCCAGCGGGTTCCTGCTCAAGAACGTCCCGCCGGAGGAACTGCTGGCCGCCATCCGGGTGGTCGCCCGGGGCGACTCGGTCGTCGCCCCCTCCATCACGCGCCGGCTGCTCGACCGCTTCGCCGGCCGGCTCGGCCCCGGGCCCGCCGAGGACCCCCGGGTCGCCCAGCTCACCGAGCGCGAGCGGGAGATCCTCCTGTTGGTGGCGCAGGGCCTCTCCAACGCGGAGATCGCCGCCCGGGCGCACGTCGCCGAGGCCACCGTGAAGACGCACGTCGGGCGGATCCTCGCCAAGCTCCAGCTCCGCGACCGGGTGCAGATCGTGGTGCTGGCGTACGAGACCGGGCTGGTCACCCCCGGCGGCTGAGCCGGCCTACGACCCAGGTCGTACGGGCCCACCCCGTCAAGGGCTCCCCAGGTCGCAGCGGGATCACCACGCGCGGGTGGACGCGGCCGGACCGGCGGCGCCCATAGCGTCGGAGACGTCCCAGCCACGACCTCCACGGGGAGCTCACGTGTCCGTCGCACCTCCCGCGCACGCCACCGCCGGCGTCGCGGTCGCCGCCCGCGGCCTGTCCAGACGGTACGGCTCCGGCCAGGCCGCCGTCGTCGCCCTCGACGGCGTCGACGTCGACTTCGCCGCCGGCCGGTTCACCGCCATCATGGGCCCGTCCGGCTCCGGCAAGTCCACCCTCATGCACTGCCTCGCCGGCCTGGACCGGCCCACCGCCGGCAGCGTGCGCATCGGCGAGGCCGACCTCGCCCGCCTCGACGACAGGCGGCTCACCCTGCTGCGCCGCGACCGGATCGGTTTCGTGTTCCAGAAGTTCAATCTGCTGCCGGCGCTGACCGCCGAGGAGAACATCGTGCTGCCCCTGGCCATCGCCGGGCGGCGACCGGAGGGGGCCTGGCTGCGCCAGGTCGTCGCCGCGGTGGGCCTCGCCGACCGGCTGCGCCACCGTCCCGCCGAACTCTCCGGCGGTCAGCAGCAGCGGGTGGCGGTCGCCCGCGCCCTGATCACGAGACCGTGGGTGATCTTCGCCGACGAGCCGACCGGCAACCTGGACTCCCGTTCCGGCGCCGAGGTGCTGCGGCTGCTCCGTGGGGCCGTGGACACCCTCGGACAGACGGTGGTCATGGTGACCCACGACCCCTCGGCCGCGGGCCACGCCGACCGGGTGGTCTTCCTCGCCGACGGCCGGCCCGTACGCGACCTCACCGCGCCGACCGCCGAGCGGGTGCTCGACGCGCTCGCCGGCCTCGAGGCGGCGCGCGTACCGGGCGCCGGCGGCGAGGCGGTGGCCCGGTGATCCGCACGACCCTGCGCCAGCTGCGCGCCGAGGCACTGCGCCTGCTGCTCTCGTCGCTGGCCGTCGTGCTCGGCGTCGCCTTCGTCGCCGGCACGCTGATCTTCGTCGACGGGATGCGCGCCGGCGCGTACGAGCGGGCCGGGGCGTTCGACCGGCACACCGACCTCGCCGTCCATTCCGCCACCGAGGATTCGTTGCCGGCCACCCTGGTCGGCAAGGTGCGCGCCGTCGACGGGGTGGCCGCCGCCGAGGGGGAGCTGCTCGGCTCCGGCGGGATCGTCGGCGCCGACGGTCGCCCCGTGCTCGGCTACGCCGTCCTCGCCGCCATCCCCGTCGCCGAGGCGCTGCGCTCGTACGACGTGGTGGCCGGCCGGCTGCCCGACCGCCAGGGCGAGGTGGTGCTGGACGCCGCGACCGCCGACGAGGAGGGCTTCGCCCTCGGCAGCGAGGTACGCGTCGGTGGCGGCGGGGGAGCGGCCCGCCCGTACACGTTGGTGGGCACGGTCGACGTCGCCGGCACCGCCCGCGACGTCGGCGGCCCGTTCATCGGCCTGGTCGGCGCGGACGCCCTCGCCGTCACCGGCCAGCGCGGCTACGACCGGATCATGGTGCGCGTCCGGCCGGGCGCGGCCGACGCGGCGTTGGCCGAGCGGGTCGCCGAGGCCGTCGGCGCCGACGCGACCGTCAGGACCCGGCAGCGCATCCTCGACGACGCCGTGACCGACGCGGTACGCGACCTGCGGCAGTTCAACATGGTGCTGCTGACCTTCGCCGGCGTCGCCGTCGTGGTGGCCGGCTTCGTCATCGCCAACACCTTCGCCATCGTGCTGGCCCAGCGGACCCGGCGGACCGCGTTGCTGCGGCTGGTCGGGGCGACCCGGGGGCAGTTGTTCCGCGCCGCGCTGCTGGAGGCCGGGCTGGTCGGGCTGGTGGCCTCCGCGGCCGGCGTGCTGGTCGGCGTGGTCCTGGCCGGCGGCATGAACCAGGTGATGACGCGGCTCGACGCGCCGGTCGCCGGCGGGCTCACCGTCACCGTGCCGACCGTGCTGTTCGGCCTGCTCCTGGGCACGGCGATCACGATGGGGGCCGCCCTGCTGCCGGCGTGGCGGGGCACCCGCGTCGCCCCGGTCGCCGCGCTCACCGACGCGGCGGTCCAGCCCGGCCGTGGTGCCGGGCGGCTCCGGCTCACGCTCGGCGCGCTGGTCTTCGCCGCCGGGACCGCCGCGCTGGTCGGTGCCGCGTACGCCGTCCAGGTGGTGCTCGTGGCCGCCGGCGGGGTGCTCGTCTTCCTCGGGATCGTGCTCTTCGGCCCGGTGCTCGTGCCGGCGCTGGTTCGGGTGCTGGGCTGGCCGGCCCGCAGGCTGTTCGGGGCGACCGCCGGCCTGGCCGTGGCGAACGCCGTGCGCAATCCGCGCCGGATCGCCGCGACCACCACGGCCCTGGTGATCGGGATCGGTCTGGTGTCGGCCTTCGTGGTCGGCGCCCGCAGCACCAAGGACGGCATCGAGCGCAGCGTGGACGCCGAGATCGGGGTCGACTGGTTGGTCACCGGGATCGGCGGGGACCTGCCGGCGCCGCTCGTGGCCGAACTGCGCGCCCGGCCGGAGCTGGCGGTGGTGCACGAGCAGCGCGGCGCCGTCGACGCCGACGTGCAGATCCGGGCCGCGCACCCCGCCCTGGTCGGCCGGACGCTGACGGGGACCGTGGCGGGCGACGTCGAGCGGCTGGGTCCCGGCTCCGTGCTGGTGCACCGCGAGCTGGCCGAGGCCCGGGGCTGGACGACCGGCTCCACCGTCACCGTGCGCGGCCGGCCGTTGCGGGTGGCCGCGGTCGTCACCGCCGACGGACCCGCGCTCGCCGGCAGCCGCGTACCCGTCGGCCACGTGATCGACATGGTCGACGCCGACTTCACCGCCCTCTTTCCCGACGAACGGGGCCACCTGGCCGAGATCGACCCCGCCGACGGGGTCTCCGCCGAGCAGGCCCGGAGCACCGTCGAGACGGTGGTCGCCCGGTACCCGACGGCCAACCTGATGGACCAGGGCGCGTACAAGAAGATGCTGACCGCGACGGTCGACATGCTGCTGGCCTCCGTCACCGCGCTGCTGGGCCTCGCCGTGGTGATCGCGCTGGTCGGGGTCGCGAACACGTTGAGCCTGTCGGTGGTGGAGCGGACCCGGGAGAACGCGGTGCTGCGGGCCGTCGGACTGACCCGGGGCCGGATGCGCGCCATGCTGGCCGTCGAGGCGGTGCTGATGGCGTTGGTCGGCGCGCTGCTCGGGGTCGGCCTCGGCACGGGCGTCAGCGCCGCCGCGATGGCCGTGCTGGCCCGGATCGGTGGCGACTTCGCCGTGGTGCTGCCGGTGGGGCAGCTCGGGCTGATCCTCGGGGTGGCGGTCGTGGCCGCCCTGGTCGCCTCGGTGCTGCCGGCCCGCCGGGCGCTGTCGCGGCCGGTGGTCGAGGCGCTCGGCGACCAGTGACATCCGCCGGCCGGTCCCGCCGCCCGCCGAGGCGGCGGGACCGGCCAGCGGTGCCGGGTCTACAGGCGCTCCACCACCGGGCCGGCACATCGGTTGCGGGTGTCGAAGACGTACCGGGCGTGCCGGGTCACGAGGTCGTAGTCGAAGTCGTCGTGGTCGGTGACCACCACCACCGCGTCCGCCGCGCGGACCTCCCGCTCGGTCAGCTCCACCACGAGCACGCCGCCCGGGATCTGGTGCGGCTCCGCGTAGGGCTCCACGGCACGCACGTCCGCGCCGAGGGCCTGCAGGCGCCGGGCGACGTCGACGGCGGGGGAGTCGCGCATGTCGCCCGTGTTCTTCTTGTACGCCAGCCCGAGCAGCAGCAGCCGGGCCCCGCGGACGGTGCGGCCGGTCCGGTTCAGCCCGTTCATGATCCGCTGGGCCACGTGCTCGGGCATCTCGTGGTTGACGTCGTTGGCCAGCTCGATGAACCGGAACTGCCGCCCGAGGCGCCGCTTGACCTGCCAGGACAGATAGCACGGGTCGATCGGCAGGCAGTGCCCGCCGACCCCCGGGCCGGGCCGGAACGGCATGAAGCCGAACGGCTTGGTCTCGGCCGCCTCGATCGCCTGCCACACGTCGATGCCGAGGTGGTGCGAGAGCATCGTCAGCTCGTTGATCAGGGCGATGTTCACCTGGCGGAACGTGTTCTCGATCAGCTTCGTCAGCTCCGCCACTTGGGTGGAGTCCACCGGCACGGTCCGTTCCACGAGCCGGCGGTAGAACCCGTCCACCCGCGCGAGCGCGACCGCGTCCGTCCCGGAGACCACCTTCGGGGTGTTCTCCAGGCGCCAGGTCCGGTTGCCCGGGTCGATCCGCTCCGGGCTGTAGCCCAGGTGGAAGTCGCCCGGGCTGCGCAGGCCGCTGGCCGACTCCAGCAGCGGGCGCAGCAACTCCTCCGTGGTGCCCGGATAGGTGGTGGACTCCAGGATCACCGTGCAGCCCGGCCGCACGTACGGGCCGATGCCGACGCCGGCCTGCTCCACGAAGCTGAGGTCGGGGGTACCGTCGCGCAGCGGCGTCGGCACCGTGATCACGCAGATGTCGAAGCCCTCCGCGTCCGGGTACGCCGTGCTCGGCCGGTACCGGCCACTGCCCAACGCCCGGCCCAGCCGGTCGGCGGGGATGTCCTCGACGAACGACTCGCCCGAAGCGAGCCGCTTGACCCGGTCGGAGTCGACGTCGAGGCCGACCACGTCCAGCCCGGCCTCGACGGCCCGCATGGCCAGCGGCAGGCCGACGTACCCCTGGCCGATCACGACCAACTTCTCAACGCTCACCCGGGCTCCCGAGGCAGACGACGGAAAGTACCTGCTCGGGAGCCTAGAGCGATGGGTGTGCCCGTAAGTCCGGTTTGGGATTATCGGTGCCGGTGAGACGTTTGCGGTGCCGGTGGTCAGTCCCCGGCCGGCGGATTGGCCGGCTCGACCGGCGTGGTCTGCGTCTCGGTCGGCTCCACCGGCGGCGTGGTCTGGGTCGGCGCGCTGCTGCTGGGCGTCGGCGGCGGCGGATCGTCGGTCTTGGTGGGATCCGGTGACTCCGGCGCCCCGGACCCGCTGGGCTGGGGGGAGACCGGGGGCGTGCTGGCCGAGGGAGAAGGGCTGGAGGTGGAGCCGGTGGGCCGGAAGGGCCGACCGGGGTTCACCGGTTCGTCGTCCTGCTCCGTCGGCGCCTGCGCGCCACCGCTCGGCTCCGCGGCCGGGGTGGTCGCCTGCGGGACCTTGACCGCCGGTGCGTCGGCCTCGCTGGTCATGCCGAGCGCCGCGCCGAGCCCGGCCAGCGCCACCAGCACCGCCGCCGCGGCGCCGACGAGGGTGCCGCGGCGCCTCCGGCGGGCGGCGGTCGCGGCCACCGGCACGTCGGCGCGGGTGCCCGGGTCCACGCCGCCCGACGCCGCGGCGACGGGCACCGTGGCGGTGGCCGCGGAGGGGTCGGACACGGCGCTCCGGGCGGCCTCGGCCATCGCCGCCGCGCTGCTGAACCGGTCGGCCGGGTCCTTGGCCAGGGCGCGGGAGACCAGCGCGCGGACCGCCTCCGGCACCTCGTGCGGCAGTTCCGGCGGCTCGTCGTCGAGGTGGCGCACGGCCACCTGCAACGGGTTGTCGCCGGTGAACGGCGGGCTGCCGCTGAGGCAGCAGTACGCCACGGCACCGAGGGCGTAGACGTCGGTCGCGCCGGACACCGGCCGGCCGGCGGCCTGCTCCGGCGCCATGTAGAGCGCGGTGCCGGGCACCGCGTTCGTGCTGGTGATGCTGGTGACGTTGGTCGACCGGGCGACGCCGAAGTCGACCAGCACGACGCTGCCGTCCTCCTGCACCAGCAGGTTGCTCGGCTTGACGTCGCGGTGCACGATCCCGCCGAGGTGCGCGGCGTGCAGCGCCTGGGCGACCTGCGCGACGATCCCCATCGTCTCGGCCACGTCGAGGTGCCCGGCGGCCTCGATCCGCTTGGACAGCGGCTGGCCGGTCACGAACTCCATGACCAGGTAGTCGGCCCGGCTCCCGTCGGGCAGGTCGTCCTCGCCGCAGTCGAAGACCTGGACGATGCCCGGGTGGCGCAGGGCGGCCATGATCCGGGCCTCGGCGCGGAAGCGGGCGATGAAGTCGGGGTCGGAGACCAGCGCCGGCAGCAGGACCTTGACCGCGACCTGCCGGCCGAGGACGAGGTCCTTGCCCCGCCAGACGTCGCCCATGCCGCCCGTGGCGACACGCTCGTCCAGGCGGTAGCGACCGCTGAGTACGACCTCCGATGACAACACGGCACCACCGTACCCAGACCGGCGGGGATCGGCGCGCCGCCCGCCGTGCGCCCGGCCCGCGTCCGCCACCGGGTGGGGGCGGCGGGACCGGACCCACCTCGGATATGGTGTGACCGGGCGCGGACCGTCTGTGACGGTATGTGTCCCATGTCGGCCCTAAGCTGGCCGAACGCGCCGCCGCAGCCGGTCGGGCGACGGCGCAGCGTCCCGGAGGCCTGCCCCGTTACGGCGACGGGCCGCCCGAACGGCTAGATAATTCTCACTCTTTTGCCGGTCGGCCGGGCTTGCCCGATCGACTCGACGCTCCTACCGTTAGCCCGACTCGGGCCGCCCCACGGCGTCGCCGCGGCACGTGCGCCGCTGAGCGTGCCACCACGGCAGAAGTCCGGACGTGCCGTCCGGGTGAGCGGTCCCGATGTGATCAGGTCAGCGGGGGGCTGAGGGTGCGGGATCACGTCCGGTTGCCGGACCGTGCTTGCCTTGCGCGCGCCCACGTCGGCGCGCGCCGCCTGCGCGTGTGCACGGGACGGAGGCGGCCCGGTGGCGGGTGAGCTCCACGAGGCCGTCGTGGCGGCCCAGGCCGGCGACGAGGACGCCTTCCGCTTCCTCTACCGCAGCCTCCAGCCCGGCCTGCTCCGCTACCTGACCGCCCTGGTCGGCGCGGACGCCGAGGACGTCGCCTCGGAGACCTGGCTGCAGGTCTCCCGTGACCTGCCCCGGTTCACCGGCGGCGAGTTCCGGGCCTGGACCGTCACCATCGCCCGCAACCGGGCCATGGACCACCTGCGCCGGCAACGCCGCCGCCCCTCGCTGCCGGTGCCGGTGCAGGCGCTCGCCGAGCTGGCCGGTGACGCGAACACCGCCGAGCGGGCCGGTGAGACCATCGGCACCGAGGCGGCGCTCGCGCTGATCGCCACCCTGCCGCCCCGCGAGGCCGAGGCCGTCCTGCTCCGCGCGGTCGTGGGGCTGGACGCCGAGACCGCCGGGCGGGTGCTCGGCCGCCGGCCCGGTGCCGTACGCACCGCCGCCCACCGGGGACTGCGCCGGCTCGCCGCGCTGCTGGAACGCCACGATCCGACCCGGTCGCCGGCCACCTCCGAGGCCGCCGTGCCGCCCCGACCGCGTACCGGCCGGCGGCAGGCGTCGCACGTCGAGCCGGCGGACGGTTGACGTGAGGGGATTCAGGATGTTCTTCCGCCGGATCGCGCGGCCCGCCGACCGCGGCGCGTCCGACCGGCTGCTCGACGCGGCTCGCGCGGACGCACCCCGTACGCCCGACGTCGTCGGGTCCGAGCCGCTCGCCCGGCTGCTCTCCGCCGCCGCCGCCCCGGCCCGACCCGGCGAACTGGCCGGGGAGGAGGCCGCCGTGGCCGCCTTCCGCGCGGCCCGCGCGGCCCGCGCGGCCGGCGCTCCCCCCCGAGCCGCGGCGCCGTCGCGCCG